>CAIKNO010000617.1 GCA_903828805.1 uncultured Sandaracinus sp.
CGCCGCCCGCGGCCGCCCCGTCGCCCGTGGCGGTGCCTTCGCCGTCGACCGCGGACTCCTCGCCACCACCCTTGCGTCGACGACGGCGACGGCGCTTGCGCTTCCCGCCGTCCGCTGATTCTCCGTCCGCAGCGCCTTCGTCGCCGGGCGCGCTGTCTGCGTCGTCCGCGTCCGCACCTCCACCGGCGCCTTCGCTGCCGGCCTCGAGGACGGCGTGGGACGCGTCGTCGTGCGGAGCCGCGTCGACCGTGCTCGGGGTGTTTGCGGGGGCGCCCTCGGGGCGGATCTCGTGGGACGCCGAAGCCCCCTCGGGAGAGTGCTCGGTACCGGTCTGTTCTGCGGTCATTGGCTCAGGATCTCCGCGCGGGAAACACGGGGCCGCGAGACTAGATTGCCTGTGTTTCGGAGTCAAACGGAGTCCCGACGGCAGACCGCAAAAGCGGCGCCTGCGTTCATCGCGTCAAGCCACACGAAGCGCGGCGCCGTCGGCGTCCAGCCCGCCGTCTTCGAGGTGTCCATCCAGCGCATCCCGCAATCGACGCCGCGCCTCGTGCACCCTCCACGCGACGGTTCCTTCGGTGCATCCGAACTCGAAAGCTGCTTGTTTTTGCGGAATTCCATCCAGCAACACAGCCGTCACCGTGACCTGCAGCGAAGGGGACAGCGCCTCGAGGGCCGCGCTGAACCGCGCATGGAACTGACGTCGCTGCACCGCGCGATGTGGGCAGGTGAGGCCTTGCGTCGGATCCGCAGCGGCCTCCGAGACGGCGCCGACGCCTCCGCCGGCAAGGTCGTGCGACCGGCGGCGACGGATCGCATTGAGCGAGACGTTGGTGCAGATCCGGTGCAGCCACGTCGAGAGCGCCGATCGGCCGTCGAAGCCTCGCAGCCCACGCCACGCACGAACCCAGGTCTCTTGCAGGGCATCCTCCACGTCGCCGCGGTCGCCGAGCAAGCGCCCGGCGCATGCTCGCAAACGCACTTCGTGCATCCGGACCAAGCGCACGAACGCACGTTGGTCTCCCCGCTTCACGCCTTCGATGAGTTCGCCCTCGCTCGGATCCGGCATAGCGGTCAAGACGCGCGACGAGCCGGGAAGATCTCCGCCGTCCTCGACGAGGTGGTCCGCGCGCGGCCGCAGCCCCGGTCCGTGCGGAGCGCGCCGGACCGCGTTCTCGCGTCAGGCCGGCTCGACGTCGAAGATCTTGCCGGGGTTCAGGAGGTCCTGAGGATCGAGGGCCCGCTTCACGGCGCGAAGGAGCTGAAGTTCCTCGGGCGTCCTCGAGTAGCTCAGGAAGTCCTTCTTCAGCAGACCCACGCCGTGCTCCGCGCTGATGCTGCCACGGCGGAGACGGACCAGTTCGAAGAGCGCTGCGTCCGAAGCGTGCGCGTGGGCCAGGAACTCCTCCTTCGACATCCCGTCCGGCTTCATGACGTTGACGTGCAGGTTGCCGTCACCGATGTGACCGAACAGGCAGACCTCGAACCCCGGCCACCGCTCGAGGAAGACGCGCTCCAAATCGGCGCAGAAGGCCGCGAGCTCTGCGAGCGGCAGCGCGATGTCGTTCTTGTGAGGCATGCCGGTCGCGGAGAGGCTCTCGCTGATGCCTTCCCGCAACGCCCAGAGGGCCCGTGCTTGGGTGCCGTGCTGAGCCAGCGTGCCGTCGAGAACGAACTCACCCTCGAGCATCGAACCGAGCCACGCCTCGACCGCCCCGGGCGCCGTCGCCTCCACCTCGATGAGCACGTAATGGCTCGCGTGCGTCGACAGCGGCATGGACAGCCCGCGATGCCTGCCCAGCCGAGCAAAGCAGAGGTCCGTGAAGAACTCGAACGCACTCAGCGAGAACGGCGCGCGCCGTGCCTCCTCGAACAGACGAAGCACCGCCGGGAGATCCGAGACCGCCAGCAACATCACGTCGAGGTGACCAGGGAGGCGCGTGAGCTTGAGCGTGGCCGCCGTGATGATCCCCAGCGTCCCTTCGCTGCCGATGAACAACTGCCTGAGGTCGAACCCGGTGTTGTTCTTCTCGAGCGCGCCGTTCAGATGAAGCACGTCGCCCCTGGCCGTCACGACCTCGAGCCCGAGCACCCACGGCCGCGTGGTCCCGTAACGGATGACCTTCACGCCCCCGGCGTTGGTCGCGATGTTGCCTCCGACGTGTGAACTTCCCTTGCTCGCGAAGTCCACGGGCCACGTCAATCCGTATGGTTCGACGTGCGCATGGACCGCCGCCGTGACGGCCCCCGCCTGCACTTCGACCGTGAGCGCCCGCGGGTCGACGGGGCCCATCCCACGCATCCGGTCGAGTGAGAGCACGAGCTCCCCGGAGGCAGCGACCGCCCCGCCCGCAAGGCCCGTCCGGCCTCCGCTCGGCACCACGGCGACCCCCGCGGCTGCACAACGGCGGACGACCGATACGACGTCGGCGGTCGAGCGAGGGAACACGACGACCATCGGCGCAGGCTCCAGCACCCGGGTCCAGTCGCGCCCGTAGGTTCTCAGGTCGTCGTCGTCGTCGGAGACGGCATCCGCTCCGAGGTCGGCGCGGAGCACGGCGAGGAACGCCTCCCGCTCGGTGCCCGTCAGGGTCTTCGGCATCGTGCACCCTCTAGCACGGGGGGTGGATTGTCTCTCGCTAGGCCGCCCTCTCTTCTGGCATCCTGTCGTGACTTCGATGAGGAAAACGCGTCGCCTCGGGCGGTATCACCTCACGTACCGGATCGCGTTCGGCGGGATGGCCGAGCTCTTCCGTGCGTTCACCTTCGACGAGGAGGAGCAGCAGCTCAGCGTCGCCATCAAGCAGCTGCTTCCTCACTTTCGCGAGGATCGCCAGTTCGTCGACATGCTCACCGACGAGTTCAAGCTCGTCAGCTACCTGAAGCACCCGAACATCGCCGAGGTCTTCGAGCTCGTCGACGTCGACGATTCCCTCATCATCGCGATGGAGTACGTCGACGGAAAGGACCTCCGCTCGACGGTGGAGCGCGCCCGCACCCAGGGACTGCAGCTGCCGATCGACGACGTGGTGTACATCGTCGCGCGCAGCCTCGAGGGGCTGCACCACGCCCACGTCGCGCGGGACGCGAGGGGCGAGCCGCTCCGGATCGTGCACCGCGATTTCTCCCCGTCCAACGTGCTGCTCGGCTACGACGGCACCGTCAAACTCTGCGACTTCGGCATCGCCAAGGCGACCCACAACCGCGTCCAGACGAAGACTGGAATCATCAAGGGGAAGGTGAAGTACATGTCGCCCGAGCAGGCCTTCGGCCGGAAGCTCGACTGGCGGAGCGACATCTTCAGCGCTGGCTCGGTGCTGTACGAACTTCTTACGGGGCACTCCCCGTTCAGCGCGGCCAGCGAGATCGATCTCATCTTCGCGGTCCGGGATGCCACGCCCACCCCCGCCATGGAACTCAATCCCGACATTCCAGAACCGCTTGCGAAGCTGCTCGACAAGTCGATGAGCCGCTCGCGCTCGGGCCGCTTCCAGAGCGCGCTGGAGTTCCGGAACGCGCTGCTCACGTTCCTTCGAGCACACAATCCGGCGTATCGGCGGAACAAGCTCGCCCAGTTCATGAAGCGGGTCTGGTCCGAGGAGATCGAGAAGGAGCTTCGCGCCATGGAGGACTACGTGGTCGACGTTCCATCGGGCCCGGGGTCGAACCTCGGGAAGAACCTGATCGCGGGAGCCCTGGGGCCGGACGCGCCGTTCAGCCGCTTCAGCCCGAGCCCTTCGCGCGCGACCCCAGCGGCCCTCGCACCCGACGACCCGCTTCACCACGCCAAGACCGAGATCCTGGTCTCTCCGATGCCCGGCGCCGTGCCCGCCCGAGGACCCGCCGCGGCCGCCGCCCGACGGAAGCCCGGCCCTCCCGCGCCGGCGTCACCATTTCCGAGGCCGAACCGCGGAGGCCTCACATCCGAGGCCCCCACCGCGCGACGTCCCCCCGACGGACGGGACAGGTGAGCGGAGTGCCGACGGTTCACCTCGTCGATGGCACGTACGAACTCTTCCGGGCGCACTACGGTGCCCCCAGCGCGCGGACCCCGAGCGGTCAGCCCGCAGGCGCGACGCGGGGATTGCTCCGGACCCTGCTTGCGCTCGTCGAGCCAGGCCGCGCCGACGGTGGTGCCACGCATGTCGCCGTGGCCTTCGACACCGTGATCGAGTCGTTCCGAAATCGACTCTTCGACGGCTACAAGACCGGCGATGGCATCGAGCCCGAGTTGCGCGCGCAGTTCGAACTGGCTGAACGGGCCGCCCGCGCCCTCGGGTTCGTGACGTGGTCGATGACGGAGTTCGAAGCGGACGACGCGCTGGCGACGGCCGCCGCGCGGCTCGCCGACGATCCCTCGGTCCATGAAGTCGTGATCTGCTCGCCCGACAAGGACCTCGCACAGTGCGTCGGACCGAAGGTCGTCTGCCTCGACCGAAGGCGCCAGGCGCGCGTGGACGCGGCCGCCGTTCACGAGCGATTCGGAGTCCCTCCATCGTCCATTCCGGATTGGCTCGCGCTGGTCGGAGACGCCGCCGACGGGATCCCGGGGGTGCCGCGATGGGGCGAGAAGAGCGCGTCGGCCGTCCTCGGACGGTACCTTCATCTCGAACTGATCCCCGACGATTCGGTCGCGTGGGGAGTCACGGTTCGCGGCGCCGCCGCGCTCGCGCAGAGCCTGACCCAGCACCGCGATGCGAGCCGGCTGTACCGAACCCTCGCGACCCTCCGGCGCGACGTGCCGCTGGAATTCTCGGTGGGGTCGCTGGCCTGGCGCGGGGCCGTTCCGGAACTCCTCGTCGAACTGTGCGAGGAGATCGGGGATGGGCGGTTCGCGGAGCGCGCCCTCGCGAGACGCCCCTGAGCATCGAACGCAGAGTGCGCCGGGCGGGCCGACGGGACTAGGGTTCGTCGTCGGTGTCGTCGTCGGCCGACCCAGCCCCGCCGGAGTCACGGATGATGACGCGCTGGCGCTGATCCTCCGGCGCGTGGGTCCGCTGCACAAGGGACCGAACCCGGCGCGCGACCCCATCCGAGAGAGGCGAGAGATGCCATCGCGGGACGATCTGCCCGCGCTCCTGCGCCCACTTGATGAACACCACGAAACGATGGTCGAGGATCCGCTGTTCGTTTCCCTCGACCGAGGAGAAGCCCTCCTCGCTCTGCCGCACCACGAGCGAGATCTCCTCCGGCGGCGTGCCATGCAGGGCATCGTCCACATGGGCGATCACGCGATAGGTCTCGCGTTGTTCGAGGTCCACGTCGTGCCGGAGCGTGGACACCGTGACGAATGCCACGGCATCGGCGAGCGACACGCGACGGTCGAGGTCTTCTTGCCACGTGCGCAACCAAGACCCTTCGAGAAGTGACGGGTTGTCGATGAAATCGGCCCCGTTCTCGAACGCGTGGGCATGCTCCTCGGTCAGCGGTCCGCTGACACGGAGCGTGGGCGCGGCCGCTGCACCGCACCCGAGAACACAGGCAGCCGCGAGCGTGAGGGCCGCAGCCGACCGAAAAGCAGGAACTCCGAGCGCGCTTGGCATCACCGTCATGCGATACACGGTTGCGAGGCCGAGGGTCAAGGTTCGAACGAGGCCCACAGGGCCTCGAGATCTGCCGACAAGGGCGCCTCGAAGCTCAGCCTCTCGCCGGTCCGAGGATGGTCGATGGCACAGCGATGGGCGTGCAGCGCGTGCCGGTGGTGACCGAACCGACCGAGCAACTGCTCGGTCATCCCGAACTCGGCCCATGCCAGGAAGGAGTCGCCCCCGTCCGGCCCGTACAGCTTGTCGCCGACGATGGGATGCCCGATCGCGGAGAGATGGACGCGGAGCTGGTGCTGGCGACCTGTCCTCGGCCGCAGCAGGACCTTGGTGTGCGCTCCGCGATGCTCGAGCACGACGACCTCCGTGAACGCCGGCAGGCCGTCCGGGTGGACCTCCATCTTCATGTGGAGGCCCTCGGTGACTCGTCGCATGGGCAGCGACACGGACTGCACGTCGACGGACACGAGCCCGCGGACGATCGCCAGATACTCCTTCTCGACCCCTCGACCGGCGAACTGCCGCTTGACGGCGACCTCATCAGGGCCGCGCGATGCGCACACCACGACGCCGCTCGTCTCACGGTCTAGGCGGTGGCAGAGATGCGGACCCTCCGGCCCGAAGCGTTGCCGCATCAGGCTCGTCAGGGTGTTCCGGTGGTAGGTGGCGGAGGGATGCACCGGAAGGCCGGCGGGCTTGTCGACCGCCGTCACGGCCTCGTCCTGGTACAGGACTCCGAACTCCATCGGTGTCGGAGGCTCGACGAAGCGCTCCCGAACGAGGATCACGTGCTCGCCGGAACGCACCCGGTCGCTCGGACGACGACGGGATCCGTCGTCACGCCTGGCGCAGGCTTCCACGATCTGCGCCGCCCGAATCCGGCTCAAACGCGGGATTCGCCACTCGACAAATCGGTCGAGGCGCTGACCGTCCAGCTCATGGGGCACGGGAAAGCGGAGGACGACCGAGTCCGGATCACAGTCGGGAGGCACCGGGACATCTGGCGCCGACCGCTTGATCACCGGGCTATGCTTCGGAGCGCGCGGACGTCGATGCATGGGGCCCGCGTTGCGAAGACGGAACCGCGGCGGGCGAGTGCTTGCCGTGCGTCGTCGATCGACCGTCCAACTCCAGCCACTTCATGCCCGGCCGGTCGCATGCTGGACAGGCGTTCGGAGAAACTCCGCGGCGCTGCTTGACGGCGCCGCGGACCCCACGACCTATCCGGTTGGGACTCAGGCTGCCTTGGCGATGCGGTTCGAGCGAATGCAGCGCGTGCACACGCGCAGGCGCTTCGTCTGGCCGTCGATCAGCACGTGCACGGGCTGAAGGTTCGGGTTCTGCCACTTCCGCGACTTGCGGTTGGAGTGGCTCACGTTGTGGGCCGCCTGGGCGCCCTTGCTACACACGTCACAGCGATAGGCCATGGTCGATCTCTACTCCGAGGGACCGGCCGTCTAGCACCGCCTCGCCCGGAGATCAAGGCCGCGCTCTCGGAGCGGGCGGGAATGCGCGGTGGTCGGTTGCGGGTTTTCGTTCGTGCCCGAGGCATGGAACACTCCGAACCGCCCATGGAATCGACGTCCACTCCGCCCAAGCCAGAGCGCGCGCCGGGCGTGGGCAGCCGCGCAGCGGCGCTCGCCTGCGCGCTGCTGGCTGCGTCGATCGCCCTGATCCCGGGCGATCGGGATCCCCACGTCGGTCCCCGCACCGCCGAGACATCGAGGCCCGCCCCGGCCGGCGCCGCCACCTCCGACGCCGCACTCGCTCTTCCGGTGACGGTCCTCTCGCCGGATGGCACCGCACTTTCCGACGCGCACGTTCACGGTTCTCGGGGCCCGTCGGGAAGCGGTGCCCACAGTTGCCGAACCGATGCCGCAGGCGCGTGCGTGCTCGATGCGCTGGCGCCGGGCGATTGGACGATCTGGGTTCGCTGCGCGGGATTCTCCGACCGAACGGTCCAGCACCACGTCACAGGCGCGCCACTGGTCATCCCTTTGACCCGCACGGGGCGCATCGCCGGGCAAGTGCTCGGCGTCGACACCGAACCGGTCGTGGCCGAGGTGACCCTGGCGGGGAGCGGCGTATGGCCGCCCCGGAACACGTCCACCGACGCTCAGGGGCGCTTCGTGCTGCTCGACGTGCCGCCAGGCATCTACGAAGTGCAAGCGCGCACCGCGGATGCCGTCGCGCCGCCCAGGCGTGGCCTGACGATCGAGGCTGGCTCGAGCGCGTTCGTGCGGTTCGACCTCGAACGAGGCGAGGCGATGCTCGGCACCGTGACCGACGCAGAGACCGGACGAGGGATCGCGCATGCCGAGGTGGTGGTCATGCCCGACGCCTTGGGCGTCGCACCCAGGGTCACCCACTCGGGGCTGGACGGGCACTTCCGGATGGACGGGCTCCGCCACGCGCCGCATCAAGTGAGCGTCTACGCGCCCGAGCACGTCCCGGTCATCGGCGCTGCGTGGATGCCAGGCACGCGGTTCGCCGTGCGCATGGAGCCAGGCGCCCTCATTCAAGGATTCATCCGCGATGCGCGCGGCGAGCCGGTCGCGGGGGCCCGGATCGAGCTGCTCGGGGAGACCGGGGACCGCCAGCCCATCGCACTCGACGGCGCATCGCTCGCGTTCCGCGAGACACTCTACCCGGACCGAGCGACCCTCACCGCGCCCTCCAGCGCGGCGAGCCACAGTCTCGAGCTCATGGAGACCGTCCCGCCGATTCCAGACGAATCGAGCGTCGGGGCGATCGTCGGGGCGACCGCCTCGGCCGTCGTCGCGACCCCGGCCGCACCGACCATGCAGAGCGCCGCCGAC
>CAIKNO010000618.1 GCA_903828805.1 uncultured Sandaracinus sp.
CGAGGGCGTCGTGGGTACGGCCGGCCGAGACCAGTTCGAGCGCGAGCAGGGCGGGCTCGTCGGTGCCGGGACGGTTGCGGTATCGCAGCACGCGGAGATCGAGGGCGTGGGCGTCGCGGGCGTCTCGGGGGGTGTCTCGTGCGGTCATGGATCCGTACCTCTGCGCACCCGTATGCCCGCCCGCGCGCGAGGATCCAAAAAAGTGACAATCGCCCCGGGCTGGGGGGACGATGTAGGGTTGGGTCGCATGCGTTCCCCCGCCGACCACGTTCGCCACGCGCTCGAGGCCCACGCCCTGGCCCAGGCGCGGTCGCAGCGGGGCGTGGCGGCGTCGGCGGACGAGGACCTTCGCGCGCTCACCCGGGCCCGTCGCGCGCTCGGGACCGGCGAGGTGCGCGAGGCCCTCGCGTCGGCGGCGGCGATGGGGCTCGTGGAGTCCTCGGAGCATGCCGCGCTCCTCGGGCTTCAGGCCGCGGCCGCGCGCGAGGAGGTGTGGGCGCAGGCGGGCATCGCGCCCGACGTCGCGGTCGGCGCGCACGTGATCGTCGATGGCGAGGCGTGCGCGCTCGGGGCGCTGGTCGACCGCTGCCTCGAGGAGGACGGCGCGAGGGCGGCCCGCGCGCTCCTCGCGCTCGGCGACGCTTTCGGGCTCGATCGGGCCCGGCGCGCGGAGGCGTTCGAGCGCGCCGCGTCGGCGGGGGACCGGGTGCAGCGGAGCGGGCCGGGATCGGCGGACGCCGGGCCCGACGACCTCGCGTCGAAGGCCCGGGCGTTCTCCGCGTCGACCGACGACCTGGTCCGGGACGCGCTCGGGCGGGCCGCCCATGCCCTGGCGCTCCCGGCGCCGCGGAGCCTGCGCGAGGCGCTGCGGGTCTTGCGGGCGCCCACGCTCGACGGGTTCGTCCCCGCGCGGGATCGCCCGCGGCGGGTCGCTTCGCTCGTCGGACCCCTGGGCTTTCACGGGCTGCTCTCGGCCCGGGTGACGCTGGGCAGTCCGCACACCGCGCTCGACCCGGCCGCGCGGGTCGTGGCGCTCGATCCCCCGTGGCGGATCGTCGTGCGCCCCTCGTCGCTCGCGCTCGGGCTGGGGTCGGAGCTCGCGATGGCCCGCGGGCTCGGGGAAGCGCTCGGCCGCGCGATGGTGGCCCCCTCGCTGCCGTCCGCCCTCCGCCGCGCGCGGCCGGGCTCGGTGGCGCAGGGCCTCGGGTCCTTGCTCGCGGGCTTGCATCTCGTGCCGTCGTTCTGGGCTTCGCGCGGGCTCGCCCCGAAGGCGCTCGAGGCCGCGCACCGCGCGTCGGTCGCCGTGGCCCTCGCGCATGTCCGCGTGCTGGCCGCGGGGGTCCTCGCGTCCGAGGCGGGTCGGGACCGGGTCGCGTCGGCGCGCGAAGGGCTGGCGCGCGCCCTCGGCCTCGACGACGCGTCGATGCCCGAGGCCGTCGCCGACCCGAGGTTGGGCTCCCCCACGAGGTCGGCCTCGGCGCTCCGTGCAGCGCTGGCGGCGCCGGGCATCGCGATGGCGCTCCGGGCGCGCTTCGACGAGGACTGGTGGCGCAACCCCCGGGCGGGCGAGCCCCTCCTGGGCGCCGGGGCGCGGGGCGGCACGCTCTCGGTGGAGTCGTGGGCGGAGGAGCTGGGGGCGTCCGGGGCGGACAGTCTCGCGTGGTGGTTCGAGGTCGGTGCCTGAGACGGCGTGGCGCAGGCTGGCACGCCGGGCCGCGGACACGCCGGGTCAGGTGAACCGAGGTTCACGGCCGCCCCTATGAAAGACGTTGTTGTTCATGGAATTCGCGCCTGGCCCGCGGGTTGCTTGGGCGGTCCACCCACGGAGGATCGAACGATGCGGACCAGGGCGATGCAGGTGCTGATGCTGGTTGTGGGGCTGGTCTCGACCGGCTGTGCGGGCTTCCGCAGCGCGTACGACGTCGACCCGGACGAGGTCGATCCGTCGATCGGGGTCGCGACCGGGAACCTCGAGGTGTCGAACGCCGCGCAGACCGGTGCGATGGGCGAGGTGGAGTCGTACGGCGCGCCGACGTTCCTCGCCGATGGAAGCTCGTTCGACGGGTTCACGAACGTGCGCCTCGAGTCGCGCGGGGCGGGCTGGTGGGTGATGTCGATGATCGACATCCGGGGCGCCACCCTCGGTGATCTCCAGCCGGGCGTGACGTACG
>CAIKNO010000619.1 GCA_903828805.1 uncultured Sandaracinus sp.
AATCCATCGGACGCTGTCCGAGTTGGGGGCGTCGGACTCTTCATGGTTCGCCGCGGACTGGAACCTGAAGATGTTCTCGCTCGAGCCGTCCAGACGCACGTTGGGTTGCCTGTCCCTCACGCCGGTGAGGTCGTTGCTCCAGATTTCGAGGTTCACAATCGTCGTGTCGGGCACGAGCTCTTCGATGTCCTGTGGAACCGAGAGCCCCGGGACGAGATAGCAATCAGTCGCTCTCCAGATATCGAACGGCCATGCGATCCCGCGATCGCGAGCGTACGCCTGAAGGGGTACCGACCAGCCGTCGCCGATGAAGAACGTCGCGGTGTCGTCATCCCACCCGATCGAGATCCCGTCGATGTCGATCAGGATGTCGACCGGCAACGGCGTCCCCCACTCTTCCATGACGCGGAGCGCCGTGTGGGCCCAGACGGTCCCGTGAGAATGGCCGACCACGATGATGCGCGTGGGGTTGTCCCAGTCGGCGACGAGGGTGTCGCGCCCCCACTGCATCTCGGCCATCAGCGTGTCGAACCCGTACGCGAGCGGATCCGCAGCACCGAGGGGCTGGTCGTAGATGTTGTCCGTCGTGGCGATCGCCTCCACCGAGTATCCGGCATCGAGCAGCGGCTGTGCGATCGCGTCCAGGGTGCGATCCGAAAGGAGGTACTCGGTGTTGTAGCCTCCAGGGCAGTCGTAGAGGCAGTGTCCGGAGACGGCGATGATCAGGAAATCCGGCGTTCCAGCCGGGCGGGGGTTCCCGGTCGGTCCGCACGCGCCCGAGACCGCCCTCGCCTCGTTCGGCCCGGTGCACTCGTAGCCTACGCCGCCGACACACTGAATCTCACCGCATGCGATGTCGAGCGCGCCTCCTACCACCGACCCAACGCACTCGCATCTCCCGGATATGCCGTTCGTGCAGCCGCTCGCAACGAGCGCGATCACCGCTGGTACGACCACCGCCATGGACCGCAGCGCATTCATCCTCATCCCCTCCGTTCGCCACCGATTCCCTTGTCTCGCGGTCGTGTCGATGCGTCAACGAGGGCTTCGGTCGTCGTCGTCTGATTCCGCGCTTACGATGGCTCTGGGGAAAGCCGAAAGTGGCCGCACGGCGATGGGCAAGATCGGGGTGAAACCACTCGAGCGCGCGTTGCTCGAGGATGTCGAGGACGCGCTGCGGCAGCACGGAGTGGTCTTCTGCCTGGACAAGCACGGGTACTACGCAGCGCTCGCTGATCCCATGGCGAAGGCCAGCGCAAGCGGGGAGTTCGGATACCCCGTCGCGCCGTTCCGCGGCAGGCATCTCTGAACCAGGCTCGCCCTCGAGCGCCGAGGTCGCGGTGGCGTTCGCGATGCGCTCGTTCTCCTCGGTGAGCGCCTGCGCCGCGCGGCCGCGGCGCGGCGCGGCCGCGCGGGCGGAGACTGACGCGCGCGGCGACTCGCAGGATCGCATTCGAGAGCGACGAGAGGTGAACGGCGTCCGGGTGCGCGCTGCGCGCCGCCGCGCGCTGGACCGAGCGTGGGTCCAGCTTGCCGCCGAGGAGGGGTCGTGTCGTTCCGAGCGCAAGGCCAACCTGTCGTGGCGAGACCTCTTCCCGAACGATGAAGTCCCGGGCAATTCGAGTGTCTTCGTCGTGACCAACCCCCGACGCACGTTGGGTTCCCGAGGTCGAGCATGCCGACCCGACATGAGGGGACCCCTCAGGGTCCTCTCGGAACGCTCGACGTGGCGACGTGGAACCCCATCGGTTATACCAATGTTCGTA
>CAIKNO010000620.1 GCA_903828805.1 uncultured Sandaracinus sp.
ACGCCCTCGGCGACGGCCGCGGCGCGGGCCCGCTGCACGAGCGCCTGCACGGCCGACCGCATGGTGTCCTCGACGCCCTTGCGCTGGGCGGGGAACGGCACCGGCTCGCCGATGGCCAGCCACGCGGGGGTCGAGGGCCGCGCCATGAACGCGCGGACGTGCCCTCCGAGCGTGCCGCCCTCGAACTCGTGGCCGGGCGTGTACGCGAGCCCGACGGGCACGAGGTCCACCGGCAGGCCGCTCGCGGCGACGAAGGCGCCCGCCTGGAACGGCCGCACCTCGTCGCCCGCGTGCGTGGTTCCCTCGGGGAACACCACGACGGTGCGGCCCTCCGCGAGCAGGCGCCGCATGTGCCGCACCGCCTTCGACCCGCTGCGCTGGTCGTCTCGATCGACGAAGACGGTGTCCACCGCCCGCGCGCTCGGCCCGACGATGGGGGCGGTCGCCACGCGGTGGTTGGCGAGGAAGTGGCCTCCGAACGTCCGCATCAAGGCGAGGACGTCGAGCGGCGATCGGTGGTTCGCGACCACCAGCCGTCCGCGCACGGCGGGGGCCGTGGAGCCTTCGACGATGCGTGGGTCGAATCCGACGATCCGGGTCGTGCCCTCGACCCAGCGCCGCTTCACCCGCTCGTAGTGCGCGGCCCGGTCCGCGGCGAAGCGCTCGAACGAGGTCCCCCACACGTAGATGCCCGACGCCCAGACCGTCATCTGCAGCATCCGGCGTTGTCGGCGAAGGGTCGCGAGGGCGGAGGTCGTGTCGTCCATCGAGGGCTCGGGGGGCATCCTCGCACGCAGCGTCGGCCCCGAGAAGCACGCGCTGCAGGTTCCCGCGGGCGGGCTCCGGACGGCGCGCGCGAGCCCCCGCGCGGGCCTCCGCGACGCACCCCATCCATGCTACGACCGCCGCCGATGACCGTCGCCCCCGCGCCCCGCTCACCCCGCGTGTCCTGCACCGAGATGACCGAGCTCGTGCTGCCGCAGCACTCGAACGTCCTCGGCGGTGCGTTCGGCGGCACGATCCTCGCCTGGATGGACATCTGCGGCGCCATCGCCGCGCAGCGCCACTGCGGCACCGTCGCGGTGACCGCCGCCATGGACGACGTGCAGTTCCGCGCGCCGATCCGGGTCGGCGACGTCGTCGTGCTCTCGGCGCGGGTGAACGCGGCCTTTCGCAGCTCGCTCGAGGTCGAGGTGCAGGTGCAGGTCGAGGAGCGCGCGAGCGGCCACCGGAGGCGCTGCGTGGATGCGTTCATGACGTTCGTGTCGGTCGATGCCGCCGGCGCGCCGGCCGCGGTCCCAGGGCTGCTCGCCGAGACCGCGGACGACGAGCGTCGGGTGCGAGAAGCGCAGGCCCGTCGCGATCATCGCCTCGCGTCGCGCTGAGCGGCGTTCCCGGACGTACCGGCCGCGGCCCTCCCCGCTTGGAGAACCCGTGGTGGGTGAGCGACGAAGCCGCGCAATACGTGCACGCTCGCCGAGGCGTTCGCGGGCCACGGACCGAGCGTCGTCAACGTGAAGATCGGCGAAAGCGACTTCCGCAAGGGCTCGATCAGCGTGTGACGCCGGGCCCGCCCGGGCCACCCTCGCCGGCGCCGTCCGTGGTGGATGGGCCGGTTCCATCGCCGTGTCCGGCGTCGGCCTCGGGCAGCCCCGCGGCCGTCCGGGCTTCGATCCTGCGCATGACGATCGACGCGACGCGGTGGCCGGCGATCAGCAGGAGGACCAGCGCGACGACGCCGATGGTGATCGCCCGCTCGGCGCTGTGGGTGTACGCGAGCAGCTGGTCCCAGCTGTCGGCGAACACCCAGCCGAGGCCCATCCACACCGGCAACGAGACGGCGAGCGCGACCATGTCCCAGAAGATGAACCGCGGGTACGAGATCCCGTGGATGGCGGCGATGGCGAACGTCGGCCCGCGGAATCCTGCGACGTGCCGGGCGAAGAACACCACGAGCGAGCCATGTCGGGCGATCCGCTGCTCGATCCAGGCCCGACGCGATTCCGGCAGCACCTTCGCGAGCCAGCGCCACCGGTAGATGGCCGGGCCTATCCGCCGGGCGATCCAGTAGAGCGCCGTGTCGCCGAGGAACACGCCGACCGCCAGCGCGAGCACGGTGAGCCCCAGGTTCGTGATCCCTCGCTGGGCGAGGATCGCGCCGGAGATCATCACGATGTCCTCGGGCAGGGGCAGCCCGAGCCCGGCCGCGACGAGCGCGGCGATCATCAGGCCGTACGAACCGTTCTCGACGAAGAAGGCGACGGCCTGGTCCATGATGCGAAGGGTTGTAGCTACCGAACGGGTCCCGGTCGAATCCCGACCCGCGAGGGGGGTCGTGCGCGTTCTCGATTGACGCCCCCCAGCGGGTCCGGTAGTCCGCGCGTCGACTCGGACCCGACAACCTTGGAGGACGCGATGGCTCGCATCGAGAGGGCGCTGATCTCGGTCTCGGACAAGCGAGGCGTGATCGAGCTCGGCAGGAAGCTCGCCGACCGACACGTCGAGATCTTGTCCACGGGCGGAACCGCCAGCGCCTTGCGCGGGGCAGGGGTCCCGGTGATCGACGTCGCCGAGTACACCGGCTCGCCCGAGGTGATGGACGGTCGCGTCAAGACGCTGCACCCGCGGGTGCACGGCGGCATCCTGATGCGGGACACGATCGGCGATCGGACCCAGCTCACGGAGCTCGGCGGCCGCGCGATCGACCTGGTCGTCGTGAACCTCTACCCGTTCGAGGCGACCGTGGCCCGCGGGGCCCCGCACCTCGAGATCGTCGAGAACATCGACATCGGCGGGCCTTCGATGATCCGCAGCGCGGCGAAGAACCACGCGCGCGTGACGGTCGTGGTGGACCCGGCCGACTACGACGCGGTGCTCGCCTCGGCGGACGGCCCCTCGCCCTCGCTCCGCGCCTCGCTCGCGGCGAAGGCCTTCGCGCACACCGCGGCGTACGACGCCGCGATCGGCGCGTACCTGACGTCGCTGCGCGAGGATGGCACGCGGGATCCGTACCCCGGCGCGCTGACGTTCTCGCTCGAGAAGGCGTACGGCCTTCGGTACGGCGAGAACCCTCATCAGTCCGGGGCGTTCTACGTGGACCGTGCCGCGGTCCCCGGGTCGCTGGCGCGCGCCTCGTCGCTCGGTGCAGGCGGCAAGGAACTCTCGTTCAACAACCTCGTCGACTGTGACGCGGCGCTCGAGGCGGTGCGGGAGTTCGACCGGCCGGCCGCGGTCGTCGTCAAGCACACGAACCCGTGCGGCGTCGCCGTTCGCGACGCGCTCGCCGAGGCGTACATGGCGGCCCGCGAGGCCGACGCGCTCTCGGCCTTCGGGGGCATCGTTGCGCTGAACCGCGAGGTCGACGAGGCCACCGCCAGCCGGCTCGTGGAGACGTTCCTCGAGTGCGTGGTCGCGCCCAGCTTCTCGGCAGCGGCCCTCGCGCTGCTGCAGGGCAAGAAGAACCTCCGCCTGCTGGCGACCGGCCCCTGGCTCGGGGCGGACTTCGCGGCGCTGACCGCCAAGCGGGTCGATGGGGGATTCGTCGTGCAGCAGCGCGACGCCACCGCCGGTCTCGAGACGGCGGGCGCGCGCTGCGTGACGGCCCGCGCGCCGGACGCCGCGGAGCGCGCGGGGCTCGATTTCGCGTGGCGCGTCTGCAAGCACGTGAAGTCGAACGCGATCGTCCTCGCGCACGGCGAGACGACGGTCGGGGTCGGCGCCGGCCAGATGTCGCGCGTGGTCAGCGTCGACATCGCGGTGACGAAGGCCGCGTCGCGGGCGCAGGGCAGCGTGCTGGCGAGCGACGCGTTCTTCCCGTTTCCCGATGGCGTCGAGGCCGCCGCGCGCGCCGGGGTGCGCGCCATCGTGCAGCCCGGAGGGTCGGTGAAGGACGCCGAGGTCATCGCCGCGGCCGACGCCGCGGGCATCGCGATGCTCTTCACGGGCGTGCGCCACTTCCGTCACTGAGTGCCAGAATGCTTCCTCGACTCCGGCCGCGAAGGGGCCGGGTTCGGCCCCGCGAACTGCACGAGGCATCATGAAGATCCTGATCGTCGGTGGTGGTGCGCGCGAGCACGCGCTCGCGTGGAAGCTCGGTCAGTCTCCGTCGGTGAGCGAGGTCGTCGTCGCGCCGGGCAACCCGGGCATCGGGGCCGTCGCGCGCTGTGTGTCGGTCGGCGCCGAGGACGTCGAGGGGCTCGTCGCGCTGGCCGTCCGGGAGGCGGTGGGCCTGGTGGTCGTGGGGCCGGAGGCGCCGCTCGTGATGGGGCTCGGGGACGCGCTGCGGGCGGCCGGGATCCCGACGTTCGGCCCGTCCAGGGCCGCCGCGCAGCTCGAGGGCTCGAAGGTGCTCGCGAAGGAGCTGATGCGAGAGGCGGGGATCCCGACGGCGGGGTTCGCGGTGTTCGACGACGCCGACGCGGCCGAGGCGTTCGTTCGTGCGGCGGGCCGTCCGCTCGTCGTGAAGGCGGAGGGCCTGGCGGCGGGCAAGGGGGTGGTCGTCGCGGCGGACGAGGCGGAGGCCCTCGAGGCGGTCCGCTCCATGATGCGCGACCGCGCGTTCGGTGCGGCCGGCGGGCGCGTCGTCCTCGAGGAGGTGCTGACGGGACCGGAGATCAGCTACCACGTGGTGTCGGACGGCGTCCGCTACGTGGCCCTCGCGGCCGCGCAGGATCACAAGCGACTGCTCGACGGCGACCTCGGACCCAACACCGGGGGCATGGGCGCGTACTCGCCGCCGCCGCCGTTCACGCCGGCGCTCGAGGCCGAGGTCCTGGCGCGGGTCGTCGAGCCCACGCTCGAGGCGATGCGCGCGCGGGGCACGCCCTTCGTCGGGGCGCTCTTCGTGGGGCTGATGATCCAGGACGGCCGCCCGATGGTGCTCGAGTACAACGTGCGCTTCGGGGACCCCGAGACCGAGGTGCTGATGGCCCGCTTCGCGGGCGATGCGTTGCCGCTCTTCCTGGGCGCGGCGCGGGGCGACCTGTCGGGCGTGTCGGTGTCGTGGGAGGCGCCGGCTGCGATGTCGGTCGTGGTCGCCGCCGCGGGCTACCCGTCCTCGCCCCGCAAGGGCGACCCCGTCGAGGGGCTCGAGGCGGCCGCGGCCCTGCCCGGGGTGCAGGTGTTCCACGCGGGCACCACCCCGGCGGCGGCGCCGGCCACGGGCGTCGTGTCGGGCGGAGGCCGGGTGCTGGCGGTGACGGCGACCGGGGCCGACGTGGACGAGGCGGCCGAGCGCGCCTACGCCGCCGTCGATGCCGTCCGCCTCGAAGGCTCCCAGCATCGTCGCGACATCGGCTGGCAGGCCCGGCGGCGCTGAGCGGAACGAGGAGCCCGGGTCGGTGCGGTCGAACGCGCCGCGGGCGACTGCCGTCTTGCCGCGGGCCTTCGAGGTTCGCTACACTCCAGCCCGGATGGACCGCGCACGTCGAAGCTGGCTGTCGGTGGGGCTCGCCTTCGCGGGCGTCGGCTGCTCCGGCGCGGGGCCGGGGGCGGTCGAGGCCACGGTCACCGACGGCTCGATCGGCGTGCTCGAGGTGGAGCGGACCGACGGGTCCCGTGAGGGCGGGCAGCGGACGGCGCTGAGCGCGGCGTTTGCACGCTACCGGGGCCTGGACACCGGCGAGGTGCTCGGGCTCGTCGGGCACCGGCTGTCCGGCTCGCTCGAGTCATGCGAGTTCACCGCCGAAGGCGAGGCGCTCGCGCACGGCGAAGGCGAGGTCGAGCTGCTCGACGTCGGCGGCATCCGCGTGCGGCTCGCCGGGGCGGAGCTCACGCTCGCGCCGCGTGCGTTTCCCGATCTCGCGAGCGTGATGGCGGGCGTGTTCTACGCCGGTGATGCCCAGCTCGTCGCCCCACGCGCGGAGCTCGACGAGTACACCTTCGACGCGGCAGGCAGCTTCGAGGTGCCCGCGTTCGACGCGGTCGTGCCGGCGCCCTCGGGGCTCGCGGAGGTCCGGATCGGCGACGCCTGGCTCGCCGAACGCGTCGACCTGGATCGCGAGACGGGGTTCGATCTGGCGTGGGCCGCGGGGGATGCGGACGACCGGGTGGAGGTCGAGCTCCGGGCGCATGGAGACGTGCTCCGCTGCGTCGCGCGCGACGACGGCGCGACCCGGATCGACGCGGAGGCCCTGGCACCGCTCGCGCCGGATCCCGAGGCGACGCTGGTGGTCCGCCGCGTCCGCATCGTGCCCCTCGACATCTCGGGCCTCGACGAGGCCTTCGCCCGGGTGTCCGTGGCCCGCGCGGTGTCGGCCGCCCTCGACTGACGAGCGGCCGGGGGCGCGGTCGCGCGCGTCGGCCGCGTCGCCAGCGTGCCCGTGGGCCGGTTCGAACGGGGCTACTTGTCCTTCTTCTGGACCGAGGACAAGAGCCGGCCGAAGAGGCCGCCCTCCGGGGGCTTGGTCGACGCGTCGGCGGGCGAGGGCAGCGAGCCCCGCATCTGCGCGACGCGGAGTTCCCGCTGCGCCTCCACGTTGCGCGGGTTGAACGCTGCGGCTCGCTGGAACGCGGCGATGGCGTCGTTCTCGCGTCCGGCTTTGCGGAGGATCAACGCCAGGTGCAACTGGATCCGGTCGTTCTTCGGAGCCAGCTCGGCCGCGCGCTCGATCGTGCGCAACATCTCCCGCACGTCGCCATCGGGGGACTGGTACATCGCCCACGCGAGGGTGTCGTAGGGGTCAGCCTCGGTGGGCGCGAGCTCGATGGCGGAGCGCAACACGGCGATGGCCCCCGCGAAGTCGCGGCGTTTGAGCATCACCTCCGCCTTCTGCTGGTCCATCGCGGACTGCACGATCGCGGCGAGCTCGCGGTCCGCGGCGGGGGTCCCGCCGCCCTCGGCGACCTGGCTTGCGTAGGCGGCCCTGCGGCGCTCGTCGGCGAGCGTCTCGTGCGCCTGCGTCTTGAGCAGGAAGATCTGCTCCACCCACGGCCGGAGCGACATCACGGGCGCCGGGACCCGGTCGGGGTGCCACTTCTTCACCTCGGCGAAGTAGGCCTTCCGGATGGCCTCGGTGTCGGCATCCTTCGCCACGCCGAGCATGTCGAAGTACGTCTGACCATCGAGCTTCGCAAACGCCTCGGAGACCTCGCTCCAGAACGCCGCGTGCTCCGCAGACAGTCCGGTCGTCGGCGCGGAGGGCGGCGGCTCCGGGGCCTCGCGCCGCACGCGGGCGGCCGGCGCGGGGGGCGGCGGCGTGGGGGGCGGCGTCGTGGACCTCGGGCGACCCGCGGTCACGGCCCCTGCGGGCGGGACCGTGGAGCGGGGCGGAAAGGCCGACGACCCGGGGGTGACGCCCGCTCCGAAGGTCGGGCTCGCGACCGTTCCCGGTTCGCTCGGGGGCCGCGTCGAGGCCGACCCGGGGGGCACGACGGCGACCATGTTGAGCGACGAGATCCTGCGGCCCCGCGCGGCGATGTCGACCTGGCTCGCGCCGGTCCATGCCTCGAGCGCGTCGGTGATCGCGAGCAGATAGAGCAGCCGACGACCCATCGAGGGACCGAGCTCGCAGTCCTCCGCGAGCTCCGCCACGGAGGCCGGGCCGCCGCGCACGACGTCGAGGAACGCCGCCTCCTTGGGCAGCAGCGCGAGGGGACCGAAGTCGGCATTGGGGCGGATGCGCACGGGCGCGTCCCCGAACACCGCCAGCACGTCGAGGACGACGTCATCCCGCGAGGGCCCGCGCAGGGAGGCGGCGACGATCATCCGGGGGTCGATCTGCCCCGTCCGGGCCGGCTCGCGGGACCCCACGAGGTCGACCTCGGGGTAGAGCGCGTAGGCGCCGCGCGTGCGCGCGAAGAGGGGCAGGAGCCCCCGGTCGAGGGCCGCCGCGCGACCCAGAAATCGGGCCGCGACCACCTGGCCGTGGACGAGCCGGATCCGGTCCTGCCCGGGCGTGACCTGCGGGTCTTCGGGCCACACCGCGAGGGTGCCGGTGACCCCGCGGTGGTGGCACGTGAGCAGGGCGTGCGCGAACGGGGTCGCGCTCAGGTCACCTTGCGCAATCGGCTCGGGGAGCGAGAGGCTCATCGGAGGGGAAGAATGCCACGAAGCGACCCGGCCGAGGGAGTCCTTTGAGGCGCTGCGGTCCTCAGGGGATTCGCCAGCTCGTCCCCGCCGCGCCGTCCATCAGTTCGACGCCCATCGCGACGAGCTCGTCGCGCAGCGCATCCGCACGGGCGAAGTCCTTGGCGTCCCTGGCTGCACGACGGGCCAGGAGGGCTTCCTCGACCTTCGCGCCGTCCACCCCGAGGGCGGTCGCGCGGCGTGCGCGGATGCGGCCGAGGACGTCGTCGGGCGACTGTGCGCCCAGGCCGAGCTCCACGGCCAAGGCCTCGAAGCCGCGCGTCGCCGCGTCGACCGCGGCGCGGGCCACGGAGCCCTTCTTGCGCTTGCTCGACTCGACGAGCTCGTTCACCTGCTTCAGGAACTCCGAGCTCTCGGCGATCCCCGCGGCGGTGTTGAGGTCGTCGTCGAGCGCGGCCTTCAAGGCCTGGGGAAACCCCGTGAGGGCCTCGTGGACTTCGCCCGTCGCGACGATCCGAGCGGGCTCGATCGCGGCCAGGCGCTGCCTCGTGGTGTACACGTATTCGACGCGCCGCTCGGCGTCCTCGAAGAGCGGAAACTTCGTCACCTGACCGTCGGCGTCGAGCTCCCAGTCGAGGTTGAGCGGGCTGCGGTAGTGCACGCTGAGCATCGCGAAACGCAGGGCCTCGGCCTCGTGACGGCGGACGATCTCCTGCACCGTGAAGAAGTTGCCGAGGCTCTTGCTCATCTTCGTGCGGTCGACCTCGACGAAGCCGTTGTGCATCCAGTGGCGGGCATAGCTGCAGCCGGTCGCGGCCTCGCTCTGCGCGATCTCGTTCTCGTGGTGGGGAAACACCAGGTCGAGTCCGCCACCGTGGAGATCGAGCGTCGGTCCGAGGTGACACATCGACATCGCCGAGCACTCGACGTGCCATCCGGGCCGGCCGTGGCCCCACGGCGACGCCCACCCCCACTCGGCCTCCGGCGCGCCCTTCCACAGGGCGAAGTCCTCGGGGGCCTCCTTCTTGCGGGTCTCCGCCTCGTCGACCCGTCCGCTCGCGCCCTCGACGAGGGCCTCGACGGGCCGGTGCGAGAGCTTGCCGTAGGCGGGGAAGGCGTGGACGCGGAAGTACACGTCGCCGTCCGACGCGTACGCCGCGCCCTTGTCGATGAGCGCGGTGATGAGGTCGTGAATCTGCGGGATGTGGTCGCTGACCTTCGGCTCGAGATCGGGCGGGAGGTTGCCGAGCGCGGCCATGTCGGCGTGGAACGCGGCGGTCATCCGCTCGGTGAGCGCGCCGGGGCTCTCGCCCTGTTCGTGGCTGCGCTTGAGGATCTTGTCGTCGATGTCCGTGATGTTCCGGGCGTACGTGACCTTCTGACCGGACGCGCGCAGGTGTCGGACGAGGACGTCGTACACGACGTAGCACCGCGCGTGGCCGAGGTGCGCGCGGTCGTAGACCGTCGGGCCGCACACATAGAGGCGGGCGTTCGACGGGTCGAGGGGCTCGAAGGGCTTCTTCTTCGAAGAGAGCGTGTCGTGCAGGAGGAGGGCCATGGGCGGGGGGTGTACCCGTGGGCCCTCGGGGTCGCAAGCGTCGCGCGCCGACAATCGAGGGCGTTCAGCGCATCGGTCGGGCTTCGACGCGCGCCCGGACGCCATCGTCGTGGGTCACCTCGCCGCGGAGCGTTCCGGTGTCGTCGAGCTCGAGCACGTGCCGGCCGGGCGACACGACGTTCGGGTGCAGGCCGTCGCGGCCGACGAGCGTGAGGCGCCCCTCGCCGTCGACGTGGCCCTCCACCCGCTCCTCGGTCCGCTCGCCGAGGCGCGCCGCCGCCGGCCCGGGTGGGGTGGCCACGATCCGGTAGCGCACGAGGCCGTCGACGGCCTCGGCGTCCCTCGTCAACTCGTACTCGACCTCCAGCCGCCACGCCCCGAGCGACCACGTCCCTCGCCAGCGCGCGGGACGGCCCGCGGGCCAGGGGTGCGAGGCCGAAGCATGGCCCGGGGCGGCCTCGCGACGGGGGCGGTCCCCGACGGACGTGCCCGGTCCGCGCAGTCGTCCGACGAAGGTGGCGGCGGCTCCGAGCACGGCCGAGGCTCCGAGCGCGACCGCGGCACGCCGCCCCATCGCCGAGGCCGCCGGCGAGCGCCACCGGAGGAAGGGCGCGCCGCGCTCCGAGGCCGGTTCGCCGTCGAGCGCCGGTGGCGCGTGGTCCGGCATCCCGCGCACCGACGGGGGCGTGGGAGAGGCCGTCCGGGCGTGCTGCGGGCGCGTGATCGGTGGGGCGGACGGTGCCTCCGCTGCGAGGGCGGGGGCCGTCGGCAGCCCCGCCCCCACGGAGGCGTCGAGCGCTGCGCGCGGGGCCTCGAGCAGGACGGACCGGCGCGCTTCGAGGGGCGCATCCTCGCGCGCGAGCAGTCGCAGCAGGGGAGGGATCGCGGCCGCGGCATCGCCGAAGCGCGCGCTCACGTCCCGCTGGACGCAGTGGGCGAACCAGTCGGCGAATCCGGGCGGTAGGCGGGCCTCCAGCCCGTGCTCGGCCGCGCGCGCGTCCGCGGGCGTCGAAGGCTCACGGCGCATCTCCTCGACGAGTTCGCTCCGCGTCGGCGCAGCGAGCGTGGCCGTGCGCCAGTACATCTCGCCCGTCAGGAGCTGGAACGCGAGGAGGCCCAGGGCCCACACGTCCGCGGCGGGCAGGGTGGTGCGGTGGGCCTGCCATTGCTCCGGGGCGGTCCACCAGGTGCCGTGCACGACCTCGTCGTCGTCGCCGGCGAGGGCGCATGCGCGACGCGCCTCCTGGACCAGTCGCCCGGTCCCCACGCGCAGCAGCCGGAGCGTGCGACCTCGGAGCGAGGGCCCGGCGCCTTCGAGGAACACGTTCCGGGGGACGAGGTCTCCGTGCGCCTGACCCTGCGCGTGAAGGGTCCCGAGCGGGAGGCCGAGCTGCTCGAAGAACGAGGAGACCTCGTCCCACGCCATCGGCGCGGCGTTCGAGATGCGCGCCTCGAGCGTCTCGCCGGGCATCGGCGTCGTGACGGTCCACGGGAGCCCCTCGTGGATGCCGGCGGCGAGGATCGGGGCGATCCGGTCGCTCGTCCACCGGGCCGATTGCCCGGCCGCTTCGAGGAAGTGGGCCAGGGCCGCGCCGTCCGCGGCGAGCCCGGCGGGGAGCACGGTCAGCCAGAGCCGCCGACGGTCCGACAGCTGCTCGACCGCGTAGAGGGGCTGGTACGGGTCGTCTTCCAGGGCCTCACCGATGCGGAAGCGCCCGGCGAACAGGTGCCCCTCGAGCAGCCTCGGAGGCGGCCCGAGCCGGGCGCCGGGAGGGGGAGGCAAACTGCTCATCGACGAACCAATGCAGCGCGAGTGTACGCGTTCGCGCGCGGGCGCGTCGAGAACGCCCCCGCATGCTAAGTCCTCCCATGCCGCACGCGGGGTGGACCAGGAATCCTCCTGGCCGCCACCGGTCCGAGGCGGCGCACGCCATGAACGAACGAAGCGAAGCCCCCCCGCGCGCGGTCTCTGCGCCGCTTTCCCGCGTCAGCGTCCCCGAACTCCGGCGGATGAAGGCGCGGGGCGAGAAGGTCACCGTCATCACCGCGTACGACGCGACGTTCTCGCGGATGCTCGACGAAGCGGGGGCCGACGTGCTGCTCGTCGGCGACTCGCTCGGGATGGTGGTGCAGGGGCTCGACACCACGCTGCCCGTCACCCTCGAGGAGATGCTCTACCACTGCCGCGCGGTGGCGCGCGGGTGCAGGCGCGCGCTCGTGGTCGGCGACATGCCGTTCATGACCTACCAGGTGAACGCCGACGAGGCGCTCCGGAACGCGGGGCGCTTCCTGTCGGAGGGCGGCGCGCACGCCGTGAAGCTCGAGGGCGGCCGGACGATGGCGGCCACCATCGCGCGCCTCGTCGGGGTCGGCATCCCCGTCATGGCCCACGTCGGCCTCACCCCGCAGAGCGTGCACGCCATGGGCGGCTTCAAGGTCCAGGGGCGGGGCGAGGACGACGCGGAGCGCGTGCTCGACGATGCGCGCGCGGTCGCCGCGGCCGGGGCGTTCGCGGTCGTGCTCGAAGGGATCCCGGCCCCCCCTCGCGCAGCGCATCACCGCCGCGCTCGACGTCCCGACCATCGGCATCGGCGCGGGGGCAGGATGCGATGGTCAGGTCCTCGTCAGCTACGATCTGCTCGGGCTCACGCCCGACGCGACGCCGCGCTTCGTGAAGCGGTACGCGGAGCTCTTCGCCGCCGGGCGCGCGGCCGCAGCCTGCTTCGTCGACGAGGTCAAGCGCGGTCAGTTCCCTCAACCCGAGCACACGTTCGGGGCCGTCCGCCGGGTGGGCTCCGAGTCCCCGTCCATCACGGTCGCGTACGGTCCGAGCGAGACATGACGCGCCTCCTCCACGACCCTCGCGAGTTCCGGGCCGCGGCCGACGAGGCGCGGCTCCACGGGCGGCTCGGGCTCGTCCCGACGATGGGCGCGTTGCACGAAGGACACCTCGCGCTCGTCGCGGAGGCCCGTCGTCGGGGCGCGCGGCAGGTCGCCCTGACGCTGTTCGTCAACCCGATGCAGTTCGGCCCGGGGGAGGACTTCACGCGCTACCCCCGCACGCTCGATGCGGACCTCGACCGGTGCCGTGCGGCGGGCGTCGACCTCGTGTTCGCGCCCGACCGGGCCTCGATGTACCCGAAGGGGTTCCAGTCCGAGGTGCGCGTCTCCGACGTGACCCGGCGCCTCGAGGGGGCGCACCGTCCGGGCCATTTCGTCGGCGTGACGACCGTCGTCGCCAAGCTCTTCGGGCTCGCCGGTCCCTGCGTCGCGTGCTTCGGCCGCAAGGACTACCAGCAGTACCGGACGATCGTGCGGATGGTCGAGGACCTCGACATGCCGGTCGAGGTCGTGGGGCTCGCCACCGTGCGCGAGCCCGACGGGCTGGCCCTCAGCTCCCGCAACCGCTACCTCGACGCCGGCGCGCGCGCGCGCGCCGGCGGCATCGCGCGTGGGGTGCGTGCGGCGCACGCGGCGTTCGCGGGTGGGGAGCGCGCACCGTCGCGGCTCGAGCGGCTCGTCCGCGCCGAGGTGGAGGCGACGTTCGACGCGGTGGACTACGTCGACGTGAGCTGTCCCGACACGCTCGATCCCTTCGAGTCCAGCGCGGCCGACCGTGCGCTCGTCGCCGTGGCAGCGCGGCTCGGCAGCACCCGGTTGATCGACAACACCGTCCTCGGGGAGGATGGGGCTCCCTGAGCACCGACGTTCGAATGTCTGCGGATTCGACCCACGCGCGCGGAAGCGAACGTCCATCCCCGGCGGACGGGTCGTCTCCCGTGGCGATCGAGCTCGGCGGGGGCGACGCGCACGACGAGCTCCGTCGTGCGGAGGACCGCCACCGGACGATGCTCGACGCGGCGGGCGACGCCATCCTCGTCTTCGATTACCGTACCGCGAAGGCGACCGTGGTGAACCGGGCCGCCCGGGACCTGTACGGATACAGCGACGAGGAGTTCCGGGGGTTGACGGGGCGTGCGCTCGGCGGGCCCGCGGCGTCGGCCGTCGTGGATCGCCTCAGCCGTTCGCTGATCACGCAAGGCGCGGCGTTCGAGCCTCGCCATCCGATGCAGCGAAAGGATGGGAGCACGTTCGTCGCGAGCGTGCGCGTCTCCACGTACGTCATCGATGGGGTCACGCAGTACCTCTCGGTGGTGCGTGACGAGACCGAGCAGGTCGAGGCCGAGCGCGCCCTGCACGCCTCGAACGAGGCGCTCGAGCGCACGCGGCTGCAGCTGCTCGAGGCGAACCGGCTCGCCGCGCTCGCGACCATGGAAGCGCGGGCGGCGTCGGCGTCCAAGTCGGAGTTCCTCGCCAACATGAGCCACGAGCTGCGCACGCCGATGAACGCGATCATCGGGATGGCGCACCTCGTCGCCCGGACCGAACTCGAGCCGCGCCAGCGGCACCACATCGAGACGATCCAGCGCTCCGCCCAGCACCTGCTGGGCCTCCTCGGGGACGTGCTCGATCTCGCGAAGATCGAGTCGGGAAAGCTCGCGCTCGAGGAGGTCGAGTTCGCCCCGCGGCAGCTCTTCTCGCATGCGTCGGACCTCGTCGCCGCGCGATGCGCCGAGAAGGGCCTCGAGCTGGTGTTCGACGTCGCGACCGACGTCCCCGACACGCTCGTGGGGGACCCGCTCCGTGTCGAGCAGATCCTCGTCAATTTCCTGAACAATGCGGTGAAGTTCACCGAGGTGGGCGAGGTCGTCGTCGAGGTGCGGGTGCGGTCCTCGGAGGACGATGCGGCCCGGCTGCGCATCGACGTCCGCGACACCGGGATCGGCATCGCGAAGGCCGACCTCGAGAGGCTCTTCCAGAACTTCCAGCAGGCGGACACCTCGATCACCCGGACCCACGGGGGCACCGGACTGGGCCTCGTGATCTCGAGAAAGCTCGCTGCGCTCCTCGGCGGCGAGGTCGGCGTGGAGAGCGAGCCAGGGGTCGGCTCCCGCTTCTGGTTCGAGGCGCCGTTCCGACGCGGACGCACGACCGGCGCGCCGTCGCGGATGCCGGCGATGGGTGTGCGGGTGCTGGTGGTGGAGCGGCACGAGGGCGCGCGGCGCGTGCTCTGCTCGATGCTCTCGAAGGCCGGGGCGCGGGTCGAGCAGGCGGGCTCGGGGCCCGAGGCGCTCGAGTGCGTCCTCGCGTCGGCGCGCGAAGGGCGGGGCCATGCCGTGCTCTTCGTCGAGGATGGACCCGCCGAGCTCGGCGGGCGGACCATGGCGGAGGCGCTCGGGGGGCTGTCCCTCGCCGTTCCCCCTCGGCTCGTGTCCTTGCGGTCCGACGAGACCCTCGAGGCGTCGGGGGCACCGCAGCGGGGGGACGTGCTCTTCAAGCCAGTCCACGAGTCGGCGCTCTTCGAACTTCTCGAGCGGACGCTCGGGGGTCGGGGCGATCCCGCCAGTCCATCGGTCCCGGTGAAGGACGCCGCGCTCGAGGGGCTGCGTGGTGCGCGGGTGCTGCTCGTCGAGGACAACGACATCAACCAGGAGATCGCCGCCGAGATGCTGCAGCAGCTGGGGGTCGAGGTGGATGTCGCCTCGAACGGGGCCGAGGCGCTCGCGCGGGTGCAGGCCTCGGCCTACGGGCTCGTGCTGATGGATCTGCAGATGCCCGTGATGGACGGTCTGGCGGCGACGCGCGCGATCCGGGCGTTGCCGGGGTTCGGCAGGCTCCCGATCGTGGCGATGACGGCGAACGTGATGGCCTCCGACCGGGTGCGTTGTTCGGAGGCGGGGATGAACGACCACCTCCCGAAGCCCGTGGAGCCGGACGCGCTGCGTGCCACGCTGCTCCGCTGGATCTCCGGGTCGCAAGCCTAGAACCGCGCGGGCGCGCTCCGGGTCCGAGGCCGCCGGTCGGCGACCGCGCAGGCCCCGCGCGAAGGGGCCTGGCCCGATCGACGGCCCGGGGCGTATCGTGGGCCGCATGAGTTCTCCTCCGAGTCGAGTGGCAGTGGACGACGCGGGCGCGGCCCGGCGGCACGCGCGGCCCGTGCCGCGCCACGACGCGGCGACGGCGGCCGTCCTCGAGGGCG
>CAIKNO010000621.1 GCA_903828805.1 uncultured Sandaracinus sp.
CCGCCCTCGGAGACCTCGACCTCCCAGCCCCCCGCGCCGCCGCCCCCGCACGTCTCGGAGAGCTCGACCTCGACCTCCCCACCCCTCGCGCCGAGGCGGCGCGTTCCGGCGCGCTCGCCGACATCGGCAGGACCCCCTTCGACGACCTCGACCTGCCCTCGTCCCAAGCCGGAACGAACTTGCCCACGCCGCGGGCGGTCTCACGCGACGTGGCCGCCGCACCCCAAGCGCCGGCGCGGCCGCTGCACGAAGACGCCGCCGAGGCCTTCGGCGATCTCGAGCTTCCGATGCCGAGGGCCGCGGCCTCCGGCGCGGGCATCGATGACCTCGAACTGCCGACGCCCCGGCTGGGCGCGCTCGATCTGCCGCCGCTCGGGAGCCCGGGGGCCATCCCGCCCGCCGACCTCGACAGCGGGGCGTTGCCCGTGCCCGAAATGCGCGAATCGAGCCCGGACTTCGGGGCCTTCGCGGGACCGTCCATCGACGGCGACCTCCCCGGACTGGCTGCGCCCAGGGCCGCCGCTCGAGGCCACGGTGAGCTCGACCTCCGCGCCGGATCCAGCGGCGACGACATGGAGTTCTCGGACCTCCCGCAGTCCCCTGCCGGGAAGGATCCCGCGCCCGCCGGGCTCCCGCTCAAGCTCTCCAAACCACCCGCCGAGCGCACGGCCCCCACGGCGGTCCCGCCCCGACGCAGCCGCGCGCCCTGGATCGCCGTCGGCACGCTCTCCGCCCTCGGCATCGCGGGCGGCGCGCTGGCCCTGACCCCCCTCGGCCCCTTCGGCATCGTGGCCCTCGAGGCGTACCTTCCCGGCGCGGGAGACCCCGCCGCGATCCAGCAGGCGCTCGCCCGCATCGACGCGCGGATGGCGCTCGGCGTGCTGGACGAGGCCGTCGGCGCCGTGCGGGAGCTCGCCTCCGCCCGACACGACGCGGGGTTGAACCGGGGCTTGCTCGCCCGGAGCCTGCTGCACGAGTCGCTGCTGCAGCACTGGTTCGGCGCCGACTCCGGCGGCACCGCCCGGACCGCTGCGATCAAGCACCGGCTCGAGGAGCGCGGGCTCGACCGGCCGGACGTCGCCCTCGCGCTCGCGGCCGACGCGCTGCGTGCCGGGGACGCCGGGCAAGCCGCCGGCCATCTCGCGACCGCACGAGCGTTCGCACCTTCGGACCCCTTCGTGTCGATCGTCGATGGCGAGGTCGCGCTCGTGGCCGGCCGCCCCGAGGATGCGGCGCAGGCGTTCCGCGCAGCCATCGAGGCCGGCGGAGGCGCGGCCGCACAGTGGGGCCTCGCGCGCGCGCTGCGGTCCCTCGGAGACGAGGGCGCCGACGCCGCGTGCGACGCGACCCTCGCGGCGAGCCCGCACCACGCCGGTGCCCGCGTCGCCCAGGCGGTGCGTGCGTGGGCCCTCGGCGACGAGGCGACGGCGCTGTTGCGCGCCGGGGAGGTCGTCGGAAGCGCACCCGTCGACGGGATGACGCTCAATGCCTGCGAGACCGACCGCGCCGACGCCTACGAGCTCATCGGCAGCATCGACGAGCGACGCGGCCGGACCCACCACGCGCTCGAGGCCTATGCCCAGGCGATGGGGCTCGGAGGCACCCGCGTGCGTGCGATTCTCGGCGCCGGCCGGACCCTCCTCGAGGAGCGGCCCTCCGACGCGCTCGCCCACTTCGAGTCGGTGCTGCAGGTCGCGGACGAGACCGCGCCGGGCGACGGCTCGCGGAGCCTGAGGCAAGAAGCGCAGTTCGGCGCGGCGCGGGCGATGTCCAGCCTCGGCCGCGTGCAGGAGGCCTTCGCCTCGCTCGAGACGCTCGCGACCGCTCGGCCCGAAGACGCCGAGGTGATGTTGTGGATGGGGCGCATCGAGCAGCGCATGGACCATGGCGAGGCCGCCGAGGGCCGCTACCGCGAGGCGGTGCGGCTGGCCCCGACGATGTTCGACGCCTACCTCGCCCTCGCGGAGTACTACGTGCACGCGGAGCGCGCGTCCGACGCGTTCCTGCTGATGGCGGAGGCCAGCCAGCGCGTGCCCGAGAGCGCGCCGACGCGCCAGCAGCTCGGCCACTTCGAACTCTCGCAGGGGCGCATGCCCGAGGCCCTGCAGCAGCTCGACCGCGCGCTCGCGATCGACCCCCGGCTTCCCGCGGCCCACTTCGATCGGGGCGTGGCGCTTCGACGGAGCGGGCAGCTCGAGGCCGCCGCCGAGGCGTTCGACCTCCTCGCGTCCCTCGACCCCGCCCACCCCGGCCTCGCGCTCGAGCGCGGGTTGCTCTACGAGGCCCGCGGCCAGCTCGACCGCTCCGTCGAGTTCTACGCCGAAGCCCTCGCCGAGCGCCCGGAAGACCCGGAGCTCCTCCTGCGCCTCGCCGGCGCCCAGATCGCCACCGACCAGCTCGACGCGGCCGACGGGACGCTCGCCCACGTGCAGCGGATCCTGACGACCTCCGGCGAGATGGAGCACCTGCTCGGCCGGGCTGCGTTCGCCCGCGGGCAGCTCGCGGCGGCGAGCACGCATTTCGACCGCGCGGTCGAGCTCGACACGAGCCGCGGCACGTATCAGTTGTACTCGGCCTGGGCCCATCTCGAGCTCGGCAACATCGGGCGCGCGATGGACTTCGTCGCCGCCGCGATCGAGCGAGACGCTGGCCTGGCCGACGCGTACTGGATCCGAGGGCGCCTGCGCTTGCAGGTCGCGCAGGTCCGCGACGCGGTGCGCGACCTCGAGCGAGCGCTGGCGCTGAAGCCCGAGAGGATCGAAGCGTTGCCCGCGATAGGCGAGTGCTTCGACCAGCTTCGCGATCTGCCCCGCGCCATCGACGCGTACCAGCGCGCGGTGGCGGCGCGCGACACCGAGGGCCAGTGGTGGTACCGCCTCGGTCGCCTCCAGCTCGACGCCAA
>CAIKNO010000622.1 GCA_903828805.1 uncultured Sandaracinus sp.
CACCGATCAGCGCCGCGGTGAGGCGGGTCGAGATGTAGGCGACGTCGGTGTCGACGCCACGGGTCTCGACGGTCGCGAGCGTACGCATGACCGACTCCTGGTCGAGCGCCTTGACGAACTCGTTCGAGAGGACGGGCATGGTGGCGTTGGTGCCGAGCGCGGTGTTCGCGCCGTTGGTCGTCGTCATGCCCAGGCTCGTCGCGCGGTTGCTCCGGAAGCCGCCGCGGAACCACTCGCGGGTCTCGTCCTTCGCCGGGGAGGCGACGCGGTTCGCGCTGGTGATCACGGCGGGCGCCTTGATGCGGGCCTCGAGGACGGCCTTCTCGGAGGCGATGCGCTCCTCGGCGTCGCCGATTTCCTCGAGGATGGCGAGCTGGCGCTCGTCGGTGGCGGACGGATACTCGTTCTTCAGCTCGACAACGCGAGCGCGATCTTCCTTCAGGGGCATGGTCGATTCCTTTCGGACGGCGGCGATCGTCCCGTTGTAAGCCGCATTCTCAACAAGGGAGACCTCGTGCAGACGTGCAGAGGTGATGGTGCGGGAAGTCGTCCCGTCCCAGGTGTCTTGGTTCACCACGAAGCCGATGGACATTTCGGAGACGACGCCGCGCTTGACGAGATCGCGGATCTCGTTGGCGCGTTGCGTGTTGCCGATGTCGGCGACGAACGCGAGGCCGCGCTCGTCCTCGGTCACGGTAAGGGTGCCGCTCTTGGTGTTGGCGAGCGGGTCGGTCTGGTCGTGCATCCACCAGAGCGACACGTTGCCGTCCGGCTTCAGGGCGCCCGGCTTGATCTGCTCGCGGAACACGCGGCCGCGCTCGGAGATCGGCTTGCTCCAGCTGTTGAACACGGCCGCATAGCCGCGGATCATGCCGTCGCCGGACTCGGTGAGCTGCGCTCGACTCTCACGCATCGGGGTCCACCTCCTGCGCCGCGGCGTCCGCGGCAGCGGTGGGGTCGGTCACGCCGGAGATCACGGGCTTCGGCTCGTCGAGGCCCGGCCACGGGGCGAAGCCCAGCCGGCTGCGGACGTCGTTCGGTGCAAGGGCGCCCACCTGCAGGAGCTGCGCGTAGGCGCGGCCGGCGGTGCGGAAGTCGCCCTGGGTGATCGGGGAGAAGTCGAGCGCGACCCGAGTACCGGGCGCGGCGAGCTTCGAGGTGATCTCGGCCATCCAGCTTGCGCTCCACCCGAGGAGCGCGTTGCAGTACATCTGCGCGATCTCCGGCTGGGTGCGAGCGTCGCTCGCGTCGAGCATGGCGGACGGGATGCCGAAGATCGACGCGACTTCCTTGGCGCCGGCGGCGCGGGCCGAGGCGAGGTCGGAGACCATCGTCTGCGCCAGCTGCTCGACCTTCATGCCCTCGCCGACGAAGATCGGCGTACCGACCGTCGAGGCGGAGCCGTGCTGCGCCATGAACGCGGTACGCATGGCGTCGCGGACCGCCGGCTGGAGGGCGCCGGGGTGACTGAAGGCCAGCTTGCCCAGGGCGCCCGTCGCGGAAACGGCCTTGAACACGGCCTCGAGGGAGGCGAGGCCCTCGAGCGTGGTCGAGGCGGCGGCGAGCGGCGAGGTCCCCCAGTAGGGGTTTCCCGGCGTCGGGAGCGCCTTGAAGTGCAGGACGAACCCGTAGTCAAACGGGTTGCCCTGGTAGCTCCATTGAATCGTCCCGTCCGTCTGCTGCTGCATCGAGACATCGGCGGTGGCGATCGGGCGGAGCGCGATCGGGGCGCCGGCGGTATCGACGACGACCACGGCAAACGCGTTGCCCGTCGTGAGGGTCTCGGCGACCATCCATCGGCGGAGGTCCGTGCCGGTGAGGACGTCGCCCCACGCCTGGCCGGAGAGGAGGTCGACGGCGGTGGCGCCCTCGACATGGTTGCCATCGCCGTCGGTGACCGTGACCGGGCATCGGGCAATGTCGGAGGCGATCGTGTGGATGCACCGCTGGACCGCGGGGATCGAGTCGATCGACCCGGAGTACCAATTCACAGGCGACTCCCACGTAACCGCGGGCATCGAGCGCTTGAAGAGGCGGGACCAGAGCGACATGGCCCGCATTTGCGACTATTGCGGCAGCGTTGTCTAGTCCCTTCCGTGAGACTGCTACAGAGATTCCTAGAACGCGATACGGCTAGCGTCGGCGCCGTACATGGACTGCGCGAGCATCTCGCGGTCGTTCATCGCCTTGATGGCGACGAGACACGCGATCAGCGGGTCGTTGTTCGAGCGTTCCGTACTCTTGCGAACGGTGACAAGTCCGGTCGGCCCGGTCTCCGTCTTGCTCGATTCAATCGCTCCGCGCAGGACCGGGTCGGCATGAAATGCGATGCGCTTCCCGCGGACGAACTCCTGCCAGATGGCCCACGCCGACCCCATGTAGACCGCGCTCCGCGGTGCCTTCGACACCGGCCACCCGTACTCCGACTCCCACCGCTGGACCCTCCCCGCCTGGCCGGCGGCAGGGTCGCAGACGATGAACTTCAGGTCCACCGTCCGCGAGATCATGGCGACCACGTCGCGCACTTCGTCGAGGTTGATGACCTCGCCGGACTTACGGATGAGTCCCTCCGATTCCCACTTGCGGAGCGGCATCCGGGTACGCGTCTCGTCCTCGGCCATGCTCCGCCCTGCCCACCAATGCCAGTTTCGCGACCGCAATTTCGTGCCGTCCCAGACCGCCAGATTCAGGCTGGTTAGGTCGCATTGCGCGCCGCTGTAGCCGCCGATCGAGAAGTCGATGCCGACCATGGCGGGCAAGCCGCGCACGGATTCGAGGTCCCACTCCTCGACGCACTCGTCGAAATACTGGACCGGGATGGCGGCGGACAGGTCATTCGTAAACGTCGACAGGCATTGCGTATAGAACTCCTCCCGCTGCTTCGGGTCGTTCAGCTCGCAGAGGCGCCGCTCGTATTCCGCCGGCTTGATCCTGATACCGAGCGCCGGGTTCGCCTTCGCCCAGGTGAGCGGATTTGATGGGTCGTCGCCGACGTCCGCCTGGTGCATGACCGCGAGCGTCCCGAGCGGGAGCGGCTTGCCGTTGTCGAGCGCGTCCTCGACACTCGAGAGCATGGCGCCGTATGGCGTCATGTACTGGTCGATGTCTGGCGTCGTGATGATGAGCGTCTGGCTCCACGGGACTTTCATGGTGCTAGAACGGGCGCGGTTGAACGTCTCGTCCATGCGGCTTGCTTCGTCCAGGATGATGAGCGACGGACTAATGCCGTCCGCATTCTGCGGCGTGGAAGCCGCCGCCTTGATCGTGCCGGCGCTTGCGGCGATCTGCGCTGGCCGTTGGGCGTTGACGCTCGTTACTTTCCACGCCTTCGACTTGCAGTTTGGGACCGCCTCGAGGCGCTTCACGACGTCGACCGCCTTGTCGCGCATGGTCGCGAGGATGACGATCTCGGTCCCGCTCTTGTCCTCGCGACACGCCCGCTCGAGCATCCAGCCGGCGAGCGCGGCGGCGATCTGCGTCTTGCCGCACCCTCGAGGGACCTGGAGGACGAGGTCGCGGGTGAGCGGGAGGCCGTCCTCCCCCCGCCGGGCTACGAAAATAGCCATCGCCAACACGGCCAAAGGGTCCCATTACATGGGGCCGAAGATCCCCGACAGGTTCGCCCTGCCCCACTCCACCAGCTCGTCCAGGCGTTCGCTGTCCCAGACCACGCCCGACCCGTCCCGGCGCTCGTCGAGGTAGCGCACCGCCATGGCCTTGACACGTTGCGACACATTGCCGGCGAGCGCATCGGTCGCGTAGCTGTCCGCCACGGCCAGCGCCGAGGACTTGGCGCGACTCTTTCGTCGCTTAAGGACGGTCGTACGCGACGGTTGTGAGCGGCGGTACTCCACCTCCTGCGCAGGGGGGGGGCTAATGCCGGGGGGAGCGCCCTTTCGACCACTAGCGCGTCCCACGGGCTTACGCGCCATGCGGGCCTCGTTCCAGAATCTCATGGCATGAACGGCAGCATGCAACGAGGTTGCGAGGGTCAAGCC
>CAIKNO010000623.1 GCA_903828805.1 uncultured Sandaracinus sp.
AGAGCGCGGCATCGCGATCGGCGCGGCGACGCTCGTGCTCGAGAAGGCGCTGGCCTTTCCCTCGACGTTCCCGCAGCGCGTGAAGCGCGGAGCCCGGACATGAAGCAAGTGAAGATGGCGGTCTCGGTGTGGCTGCTGGCGGGCGGGTGCGTGGCGGAGAGCGGGGTCCCGATCGAGCCTCCGCCGGCCTTCGTCCTCACGTTCGCGGACGAGTTCGACGGCGCGGAAGGCGCGCTGCCGGATCTCAACGTATGGAAGCTCGACCTCGGGACGGGACCGAACGGCGACGGCTGGGGCAACGGCGAGCGGCAGTACTACACGGGTCGTCCCGAGAACCTGTCGCTCGATGGCGAAGGGCACCTGCGCCTCGTCGCGCGCGCGGAATCGTTCGGAAGCCGGGAGTTCACCTCCGCGCGCATTCGTACCCAGGGCACGTTCGAGCAGCGGTACGGGCGCTTCGAGGCGCGCATCCGGGTCCCCTCCGGACAGGGGATCTGGCCGGCGTTCTGGATGCTGGGGAACGACTTCCCCGACGAGACCTCGACCCCCGACGAGGCGCGGCGAGGGATGTGGCCTCGCTGCGGCGAGATCGACATCATGGAGGTTCGAGGGCAGCAGACCGCCCTCGTGGCGGGCACGATCCACGGCCCGGGCTACTCGGGTGCCGAGGGGATCACGGAGTCGTATCGCCTCCCCGAGGGCGGGTTCGACGACGACTTCCACGTCTTCGCCGTCGAGTGGGATCCGGGTCGGATCATGTGGTTCGTCGACGGCGTGCTCTATCATTCCGTGACGACCGCGCAGGTGCGCACCCTCGTGCCCCTGCCCGGCGCCACGCAGCCGGAGTGGGTCTACGACCACCCGTTCTTCCTCTTGCTCAACGTCGCCGTCGGCGGCGGGTACGTCGGCAGTCCGGACGCGAGCACGATGTTCCCCGCGACGATGCTGGTCGACTACGTGCGGGTCTACGAGCGAACCCCCTGAACGGGCGCCGCGCGGGCCGCCCCTCGTCCGGGGGCCCGCGCTCAGGCGCGACCAGCGCGGGTCGACACGTCGATCGCGCGCACCACGCCGTCGCGCGCGAACACGTGCGCGCTCAGCGCGCGGGGGAGGATCGCGCCCTCGACCTCCCGCGAAGAGCCGTCGGAAAGGTGCACGCGGAGGCGCGCCGGCCCTTCGGCGTCGAGGTCGTAGACCACGGGCGTCTGCGCGACCGTGAACGCGAGCGCGCCGGCCGGCACCGGCCACGAGGCGAAGCGCCCTTCGACGTCGACGTACGTGAGCTCCGTCGGTCCGCCCGTCCTCTCACGCGCGTGCAGCAGCCGCGGCTCGAAACGCAGGCCGCCGTCGAGCACCCGCACCCCGAGCTCGCCCATCCGCGTGAGGAGCTCTTCCTTGACCTGCCCCGTCATCCCCGGCTGGCGCGCGCCGCCGGTCTCCGGCGTGTGCGAGTAGGGATCGGTCGGGAACGCACCGAATTCCGCAGGCGACTTCTGGAATCCGAGACCGCCACGCACGTCGTCGTAGGCGTCGGCGAGCGCGCGCTGCACAACGGGGTCCGCGCCGCCGTCGACGGCGTCGAGGTGACACTCCTGCACCGCGAGGAGCAGCTTCGAGACCATGTGCCAGTAGACGCTCCCCAGACCTTCGTAGGCGAAGAAGGTCCCCGAGCGACCCGTGAAGGCGCGGTGATCGAAGACCTCCTCGAAGAGCTGCAGGACGCGCGCACGCTCCGTCTCGACGAAGGGCGCGTAGCGAGGATCGCGGGCGAGGGTGTCGAGGAGCGCGTTCAGGTCGTGCGCGTTCCGGAGATCGCCTCCGAAGTGCGCCCGCCCATCGTGGGGATCGATCACGACGAGCCGGTCGTCGCCCTGGGCCACGAGGGCCGCGACCAGCGCGGACCCCTCGACGCGCTCGGCACCGAAGGCATTCTTCTCGAGAAATCCAGGGAGCGCTCGGTTCGGGTAGAGAAGGTACGTGCGCTCCGCAGGCCAGTAGAGGGCGCTCCGTCGCAGCGCCTCGAACACGGCGAGCGCCTCGTCGGGGCGGAGGAATCCGGACGAGAGGAGCGCGACCTGGCCCTCGAGCATCAAGTCGAGGGGCGTGAGGGTCGCTCGGCCCTCGCTGAAGCCGAGCACCAGGTAGCCGTGGTGCAGGCCGTCGCCTCTTCGGCTCGCGGCGAGCACGTGATCGACGTGCGAGAGCGCGCGCTCGAGCAGCGCCGCGAGCTCGTCCTTCGCGAGCATGTCGCTCTGCTGCGGGCCGCCCCCGTACACGTCCCGCCGGTAGGCGGTGGCGGCCCGACCGAGGGCATCCATCACGGTCCGTCGCGTCGCATCGTCGATGCGCGCACCGGGGGCCGGTCGATGGGTCGCGAGGAGCTGCGACACCTCCCGCGCGAGCGACGCGACCGGGCTGCTCACCGAGAACGACACTGCGTCGGCGCCCTCGGCCAGCCGCGCCTGGAAGAACGTCAAGAAGCGCCGGAGGTAGGCGGCCGTCACGACGGAGACGCCCTTGCCCGCGAGGGCGTTGTTCGCGTCGTTCCACTCGGGCCGCTGCGTGTTCATCCAGACGCCGCCGCCGGGGACGAGGTTGGTGAGCTTCGCGAGCAGGAGCACGAGCAGCTTCTCGACCATGGTCACGTGGAGCACGGCGGACCCCGTGCGCACGGGCGGGGCGGGGACGAGGCGTCCGTCGGAGCCCATCCGCGCCACGCGCGCCTCGGTCCGCGCGTGCGCCGCGTGGTCGAACTCGATCGTGCGCGACCCGTCCCGGACCATCGCGTCGTAGGGCACCAGCCGATAGGGCACGTCCGCGTACGTGAAGCCGGGCCGACTCCACTCACGGTGCAGGCGCCCCGGCTCGAGGCGCTCGACGGCCTCGAGCAGCTTCTGGAGATAGATGATCTGATGATCGCCCCAGTATCCGAGGTTCGCCCACGGCGAGTCGGGCTCGGGCACCTCCCACTCGATCCCGTCGCGCGTGACCCGGTAGGGGTTGTAGCCGTCGACCGTGGTGGCGTTGAGGAACTTCGCCACCATCGAGAACGCGAAGGCCGGGTAGGCGTAGGCGAGCGGCTCCCAGTTCTGGAAGATGTCGCGCCAGTTGCCCTGGTACTCCGTACGGGGCGTCCCGTCGGCGCTCCGGAGCTGGATCGAGAACCGGTTCCACGGTCGGCTCGGATCGCCGTGCCTTCGAGCGAACGTGAGCGGCAGGTACTCGAGGGTGAGGCGGACCAGGTCCACGTCGCCCGTCGCCTCCGCGCGCTCGAGGAGCGCCGTGATCGACAACGCGGGCGGGAGCGCCGCCAACCAGTCCGCGTGGTCGGCGCAGGTGCGCGTGTTGCGGGCCGCGACGAACGTGCCGAAGTCGCGCGCGTCGACGCGCTGCCCGTCCACGAAGACACCGCCGCGCATCACGTTGAAGACGGTGTTCGCGAAGTGGTGGGTGGTCGTCAGGCGATCTCCGGAGGCGCAGAGGCCGTCGGCCCGCCCGACGATGTGTCGCAGCGCGTGCGTGCCTCGCGCGACGTCCTCCTCGATCCGCACCTCGCGCTCGACGGGCGTGAGGTCCCGCTGCCAAACGCGGATCCGGCCGAGCGACTTCGCATCGCGCGACACGTCGGCGACGACGTGCCACCGGACGGACCCGCCCGCATCGAGGGCCACGGTCGCGCGCGCGAGGAACGCGCCGCGGCGGCCACGGACGTCCGAGTCGCCGCGGAGCGCCTCACCGCGCCGAAAGGCGTCGATGCGCTCGTCGGGCGTGAGCAGCGTGGCGTCCGGGGTGAGGCCCACGCACCAGAGGACGTTCGCGCGGAGCGCCTCGCTCGCTTCGGCGCGATCCGTCAGGGTCGAGCTGAGCGAGAAGATGGCGATGCCGGTCGCCGGGTCGCGCTCGTTCCGCTTGTACGCGTCGAGGAGCACGCTGAGCTGCGTCTGCAGGGCCTGCGTCGCGCCATGCGGGAGCACGTTGCGGTAGCCGTCGAGCACCTCGATGCGGCGTCCGCGACCGGCGTCGTCGCGGAGCTCGACCGTGCGGACGAAGCCGACCTCGTCCCCGACGCGGAGGGTCATCGAGAACGTGAGCCCCAGGTCGAGGTTCGCCTCCTCGAAGCAGAGCGCGTCGCCCTCCACGCTCTTGCGGAGCCGACGCTCGATTCGATGCGCGCGCGGGCATCGGGTTCCGAGCGGCTCCCAGAGTTGCGCGCCGCCGGTCTCGTCGTGCACGCGCAGCACGGTGAGGGGCCCGGTCTGATCGACGCCGAGCGTGACCTTGTCCTCGGTCTCGTAGGGCAGGAAGGCATGGTCGGCATCGCCCCGGCCCGCCGTCATGCCGCCGCTGCTCGACACGAACCACCACGTGTCGGAGCTCGACACGAGGCTCATGAAGAAGGGCGCCATCCGGTCGTGATGGCGGATCTCGTACCACTCGCGTCCGCCCACCCAGACGAGCCGACCGCTCACGTCGCCCGACGACGCGTCCGAGGCGTCGTCCCGAATCGTACCCATCGGCGTCGTTCCTTCCTGTCGAAACCGCTCGCTCAGCCCTCGGCGGGTTCCGGCACGAGGCGCTCTGCCGGCGCGCCGCGCCGACGCCCGTCGAGCTCCTTCCGGACCTCGGCGGCCCGCGCCTCGGTCATCGGGTAGCTCGCCACCGCCCAGATCGCGATGCCGGAAGTGACGAACGGCACGAGCGCGTCGAGGAGCCGCATCTCGAGGATGGTCGCCGGAGCCTGATGCCCCCCGAGCGCGACGTCGAAGCCCGTCAGACCGAGCAGCAGGCCGCCCCCGGCGAGCGCGGCGGCCATGCCGACCTTGACGACGAACCAGAAGATCGCGCCGTACATGCCCTCCCGGCGCTCGTGCGTCTGCAGCTCGTCCTCATCCACGACGTCGGCGATCATCGAAGGCATCAGCGTGAAGAGCCCGCCGAGGCCGAACGCGAGCAGCGGGGCCGGGAGCAGCACGAGCAGCGGAGCGTCCGGGGTGTAGCAGACCCACTTGATCGCGTAGCCGACCATCGAGAGCCCCGTCGACACGAAGAACGCGTGGCGCTTGCCGAGCCGCGTGCCGAGCCACGTGACGAGGATGATGACGAGGAACGAACACGCCGCCCCGAGCGTGCCCGCGTATCCGCTGTACCGGGCCCCCTCGGCCTGATCGCCCCCACACACGTAGTAGATGATCACGTACGACTGGAACGACGAGATCAGGATGAACCCGTTGAAGACCAGGAAGGTGGCGACGCAGAGCTTGACGAACGAACGCGAGCGGAGCGTGGTCGCGAACCCTCGGAAGAACTCCACGGCGGCGTTGCCCGCCCGCCCCGGGGAGACAGAGGCCTCGGCGTCGCCGGCCGGGCGCACCTGCTCGTTCACGCGCTCTCGCAGGAAGATGGCGGGAAGCACGCCGAAGACGATCGCGAGCGCGCCGACGGCGAGGGCGACCCGGGAGGCCCCCTCGACCTGGTCCCCGAACCAGCGCTCGTTCGTCATGAACCAGAG
>CAIKNO010000624.1 GCA_903828805.1 uncultured Sandaracinus sp.
CAACGCCGGCCCGCGCCGGTGGCAGGCGCGAGGGTGCCGCGGATCAGGTACGTGCAGCCCTCCGCCACCATGCGGTCGAAGTCGGCCTGGGGCACCGAGGGGTCGCGGATGGTCGAGGCGGTGACGACCCCGAGGCCGTAACCGAACGTCGGCCACGCACCGGCGCGCACGCCCTCGAAGCGCGCGAGGGGCCGATCCGTCGCCGAGGCCTCGGTGAGGTCGACGGCGACGATCTCGGGCTCCCTCCACGGGCCGGCGCCCGGTCCGCCCTCGAGCCGCACGTCGCCGATCGCCACGACGTACTGGTCGAAGGTCACGTTCCAGCCATCGACGATGGCCTCGTCGCCGGTCCCTGCGGCGAGCCCGGCCACGATGGTGTCCTCGGCCTCGAGCCGGACCTCCACGGTCCCCGTGTCGGCGGCTCCACCGCAGCCGGCGAGGGCGAGGATCGAAGGAAGCAGCAAGGGCGCGCGGGTCGATCGGTTCGTCATCGGCGGTCCTCCAAGAAAGGTTCAGGGCCGCGCCCACTCGAGCGCGGGCAGCGCGCCCGCCGTCATCGCGACGACGAGCGCTTCGTGATCGGGGTCGCCGGCGCGCAGCACCACCGGGTCCTGGCCGCGGGCCGCGAGCCTTTCGAAGTCCATCCGCTGCACCCAGAGGCGGGGATCGATCCGCACGGTCAGGGCGTCGGGCCCCTCGGTCACGTCGTGGGCCGCGACCCTCTGCCCGCGCACCACGAGCGCCCCCGCCATGGGCGGTGCGAGGTCCACGTCCGCCTCGAACGCGAAGCGCTCGGATCCTCTCGACGCGACACCACGCAGCACGAGGGAGTGGCCCTCGGGGGCGCCCTCGTTGAAGCGCGCGCGCGAGGCCGTCGGGAGCCACGAGACGCCGTAGTCCCACATGCCCGAGCGCACGGTGCCCGTGATGCCGTTCAAGGTCGCGACCGCATCGGGGAGCGGATCGAGCCCATCGACCGTCACGGTCTGCCGGAGCTCGAGCACCGCGGCGTCGCAGAATTCGGGGGACGCGGCCTCGGTCGCGCACAGCCAGAACGGACCGAAGCCCACGTCGGCGCGGGCGAGCTCCACCGTCCACCCGTCGACCTCGAAGGGCGCGCGCTCCGCGCCCTGGGCCTGCAGCGTCACCTCCACGTACCGGCGTCCGGTCGCGTCGCAGCCTTCGAGGGCGAGCAGCGCGCACAAGGCCAAGCGCGCGCGACGGGGCCCATGGAGTCTAATCACAGCGTCACCCCCAGCGTCACCGACACCGTGAGCGGCGCGCCGGCCGCGAAGTGCCGGGCGGGGATGCGCGAGCTGAGCGCGTCGGGTGCCCAGCTCGACGCGTACGAATACTCCACGCCGGCGTAGCGGGCGTCGAGCACGTTCATTACCTCCACCGAGAGGTCCAGGGCATCCCACGACGCGCCCGCCGACACGTCGAGCAGCGACACCGCCTCGGCGAGCAATCCGTAGGGCAGCGGGCGGGGCGCGAGGAACGAGAATCCCGCGCCCATCCGGCCCCGGAGGGGCTTGCCGTCGAGGTCGAACAGGCGCTCGTTCGCGCCGACATCCGCCCGGACGACCCACGGCGGCACGTAGGGCAAGAGCTCCCCGGCCCGGTAGGGCGGCGAAGGATCGTCGATCGACGGCGGCGGCGGGGCCTCGAGGGTCGCGCGGACGTAGGTCACCGAGACCGCCCCCGTGAGCCATCGAAGCGGGCGCGCCACCGCGTGCACGGCGCCGCCGATGCGCAGGCTCGGCCCGAGGCGCTCGAGGCGTCCCTCGCGAGGGTCGAACGCGGTGTCGTCCGAGACCGAGGTCATGTAGCCGGAAGCCGCGAGGGTGAGCTCTTCATGGTCGCCGGCGTGGACCCGGATCCCGAAGTCGCCGGAGCGCACCTTGGCGAAGGGGGCCGTCTCGCCGTCTTGCAGCTGTCTGGCCTGTGGCGAGCGGTAGCCCTCGCCGTACGCGAAGCTGAGGGCCAGCGCGGGGATCGGCGTGACCTCGAGCGAGACCCGCGGGCCGGCCGCCAGGCCCGCCGCGCTGCGCCGGAACCCGACGATGTACGTCTCGCGGCGGAAGGCCGGGCGCGCGTTGCCGAGCCGGTCGTCCACGTCGTAGAAGAGCGCGTCGGCGCGCACGCCCCCGCGGAGATGGAAGACCTCCGCGAACAGCCAGTCGAGGTCCACGTAGCCGCCGAGGTCGACGCCGCGCAGCGACGCATCGACCCGGCGATCCCAGGTCTCGTTCTGCGGGGCCTGCAGCAGGTTCTGCGCCTGGCCGGTCGAGTCCACCCGACCCGAGAGCCCGGCTTCCACGAAGCCGCGCGCCCACGCGAAGGGTCGGAAGAGCGGCGCCCGGTACCGGCCCCGCAGCCCGAGCGTGAGCGCCTCGTTGCGCTGCTCGACGAGGTCCCCCCGCCCAACCCAGTCCGGGTTCACGGTCGAGTGCTCGACGTACCCGGTGTAGTTCGCCTGGAGGCGAAAGTCCGACCACTGCACGTACGCGCCGAGCTCGCCGACCGCGCCGCCCTCGCCGCGCACCTCGACCGTGCCTCCGAGGTGGCCGCGCGCCGAGAGGGCGCTCTGCGAGCGCGCGCTCGGATCGTCGTAGACGCCCAAGAAATCAACGTTTCCGGCGAGCACGTCGTCCCGCCGGAGCACCCCGGCGAGCGCGTACCGGGCCGCCCAGAGCGAGGCCTGCAGCCGGCCCCGGACCGCCCCCGACCCGAGGACGACCTGCCCGAGCGCGCCCGCCGACTGGCCGGCGCGGTTCCGTCCGAAGCCGCTGCTGCGCCGGTACGTCACCGCCCCGAAGGTCTCCTCGGGCTCGCCGACGGGCGCCCAGAGCACCAGCGCGCGCAGCGTGTCGAACGAGCCATAGGTCGTTCTCAACTGCACGCCGCGCCGACGGACGCCGAGATCGAAATCGATGCTCCCCGCGGTCGCGAAGTCGCCCTGGCGCGGGTCGTAGACGCCCTCGGTGACGCGCAGCGAGCGCACGACCTCGGGCACGATGAAGCCGAGGTCGGCGTAGCCCTGCCCGTGGATGTGCGAGGGCTGGTTGAGCGGCATCCCTCCGAGCGTCAGCTCGATGTCCTGCCCGTGCTCCGCGTCGAAGCCGCGCAGGTAGATCTGCTGGGCGACGGCATCGCCCTCGGGCCGCGCCACGTACACCCCGGGCGCGCTCGAGAGGAGGTCGCCCGCGTCCCGGTGCGGCGCGAGGTCGAGGACGGCCCGGTCGAGCCGGTACTCGCTCGCCGAGCGGGGGTCGTGCGCGCGGGTCGGATCGGCGGTCGCGTGGGCGCCGAAATGGGCCTCGGGCTCCGCGGCGGACCCGGCGGTGGGCGGCTCCGCGGCGGACCCGGCGGTGGGCGGCTCCGCGGTGGGCGGCTCCGGGTCCGTTCCCTCGGGCGGGTGCCCGTGGTCGTCCGGTGTGGGGACCGCGACCGCAGGCGGCGTGCCGCATGGCGCCTCCCCGCAGGACCCTGCGGGGCCGGCGTCGCTCGCCGCGTCGGCGGACACGGCGGCCGTAGGCTCCGGGGGCGGCGCGTGGAAGCGGACCTCGACGCGGACTCCGCTGCGCACCGGCACGCCGGCCCGCATGCCCGGCGAGAAGCGCCACCGCTGCACCGTCTCGAGCGCGGCGGCATCGAATTCCGGATCGCCCGGATGCTCGACGTGGGCCTCCCCGACGTGCCCGTCGACCTCGATGGTCACGTGCAGCTGGACGACCGGCTCGATGGCGATCCCGTGGTGGCTGGTCGGATACGCCGGATCGGGCGCCTCGATCAGCCGCGGTGGAACCCGCTCCGGGACGGGCGCGTCCTGCGCGGAGGCGGGACACGCCACCGCGACGACGCACGGGCCGGCCAGGCACGCCGCCGCGAGGACGACACGAACGGTGCGGAGGACCGGGGACACGGGCGCTTAGTAACGCAACTGCGTTGCATCTGCAAACCCGCGTCGGTCCTCCACGACCGACCGCGCGCGCCGTCCTCACCGCGGCGCTGCGAATCACGACGCGCGCGCTCAGCGCGAGTGCTGCGCCTTCTCGTGCTCGAGAAGTTCCTTGTAGCTGACCGAATAACGGGTCCACGGACGGAGCTCGAGGCGCTTGAAGCCGATGGGCTCGTCGGTCCCCTCGCAGAGGCCGTACTCGCCTGCACGCATCTTGCCGAGGGCCGCCTCGATCTCGATGAGGAGCTTCCGGTCCTTGTCCGCCATCCGGAACAGCGAGGCCTGCTCGCTCGCCCGCTGCGCGATGTCGATCTCGTCGGCGAGGAGATCTTCGTCCTCGAGCGCGCCGCTCAGGTGTCGATCGAAGGTCGCGAGCATGCGGCTGCGCTCCTCGACGAGCTTGCCGAAGAGCGATTGCATCTCCGCCTTGGTCAGCTTCGCGTCGGGATGGGCGCGCACCTGCGACACGTCGGGGAGCGCCTTGGCCAGCGGCCCCGAGTCGGCTGCCGCGGACTTCGCAGGAGACGCCGCCTTCGCCGGAGACGCCGCCTTGACGGGCTCCGAGGCCTTCGCCGGAGACGCCACCTTCGACGGAGGCGCCGCCTTCGTCGGAGCCGCCGCCTTCACGGGCTCCGCCGCCTTCGTCGGAGCCGCGGCCTTGGCCGGAACGGCCGCCTTCGCGGGTGGCCTCGTCGAGCCCTCGTCCTTGGTCGGCTTCTTCGTGTCGGCCAAGCGACCGGTCGGCTTGTCGTTGGTACGTGCCTTCGCCATGAAATCCCCTCTGCCCGTCCCTGAACTACGAAGTCGCCCGTTCAGGGCAGACCCCAACCCGCACGCCGGAGCATCTCCGAGACTGCCAGCAGAGGCAGCCCCACGATGCCCGTCCAGTCCATCGCCTCGACGCGCTCGAAGAGCGTGATGCCGAGGCCCTCGATCCGATAGCTTCCGGCGCAATGTTCGGGCGCGTCGGCGTCCACGTAGCGACCGATCGCCGCCTCATCAAGGGGCCGCATCGCGAGGTGATGCACCTCGGTGTGCACCCGCGGCGGCTCCCCCGGGACCAGCAACGCGACCGAGGTGATCAGCTGGTGGACGCGCCCGGACAGCCGCGCCAACTGCGCCCGCGCGCGCTCCGACGAGCCCGGCTTGCCGAAGAGTTCGCCGTCGAGCTCGAGCACCTGATCGGAGCCGATCACGTGCGCCTCGGGACGTCGGCGCGCCACGTCCTCCGCCTTGGCCACGGCCCGAAGCCTCGCGGTCGAGGCCCCGTCCATCCCCAGCACGCCCGCTTCGTCCACGTCCGGGGCCACCACCTCGAACGGCAAGCGGAGCCGCTCGAGCAACGCGCGCCGACCGGGAGAGGTCGACGCGAGCACGAGCGAAGGTCCCGCGAGCATGGCTTCGGAGGAAGACATCGCCTCGGAAGATCGCACAGCGGTGTCGGTGTGGCAATGCGCGCACCGCGTCGCGGTCGTCATCCGACCCCACCCGGGACCGCCGCCTCCGTGGGGTGGATCGACCTCAACGACATGCACGCGCGGCGGTCTCGCGCAGCGCCGAGCCGAGGTCCGCCGTCCCGTCCCGCAGCCCGTCGAGGAGCAAGGCCCGACCCGCCGTCCGCTCGGGCAGCGTCGTCTGCCCGAGGTAGGGCGTCGCGAACCCCTGACCCACGTCGGGGCTTCGTCCCGCGCCGCACGGCGCGCCCATCCCCTGCGACGTCAACGACACCACGTGGGCCCGGGCCGCGAGGAGGGCGTCCCGCGTCTGCGCGTAGGTGTGCTCCACGAGCACGCCACCGCCGAACGGTCCGCTCAGCACGGTCGGGTGCTCCGCGAAGGTGTCGTCGGTGACGTGCAGCACGACCCGCGCCGAGCCATCACGGAAAGGGCACACCGCGGCGAGCGAGAGCGCGTCGAGCCCGTTCTCCGGGCAGTCCTGATTGAGCACGCGACCCGCGGGGCTGAGGTTCTCCGGAGCGCGCAGGCGCCACCCCTCGAGCGACTCGGCCAGCGCCTCGGGCGTCGTGAAGGGACGACAACCATCGACGGCCAGCGCGTCGTCGACGAACACCACCAGCGCCACCTGGACGCCCGGGTCGAGCCCTCGAAGCGCCGCGAAGATCCCCTCGCTGCCATCGCGCAGCAGCGCCAGCTCGTCGGCCATCGAGCTCGACACGTCGACCGAGAGCACGAGATCCACCGGCTGCGCGCAGACCGACGCGTCCGGCACGTCGCCGTCGAGGAGACCTGCGTCTCCCGGACCGGCATCGGCCCGCCCCGCGTCGGGTCCGCCGAGGCAGAACGCGTACACCCCACACGCCGGATCGGCGCAATCGGCCAGCCCGTCGCCGTCGTCGTCCCGGCCGTTGCTGCACGCGTCCGCGTTGCTCTCTCCGGCGCTCGAGCCCCCGCACCCGACGAGCCAGAGCGCGAGCATCCACGGCGCGAAGGTGCCGCGCGCGCACGAGAAGAACATGGAGCGCAGCCGGGAGGGAGCCATCAGGGGCGCCAACATGACACGAGTCTGGTACCCTCGCTGCCGACGATGGACGGGCGCGCATGAACCGAACTCTGCTGCTGGCCTCGATGGGGTTGCTCGTGGGCGGCCTGCTCTCGTTCCAGATGTACCGGCGGGAATTCCACATCCAGCGCGGCGGCGGAGAGCTCCGCGAGGTCGTGTCGGCCGCGGTGGACATCCCGCTCGGCCAGCCCGTTCGCCGCGAGTGGCTGACGACGGAGTCGATCCCTTCGACCTACGTCGAGGAGCGGCATCTCTCGGAGGAGGAGGGCCGTGACCTGGTCGGGCTCCCGCTCGCGCAGTCCGTCCGCGCGGGCGAGACCATCCTCCGCACGGACCTGAGCACGCGCTCCGACGCGCGGCGCACGCTGTCCGGATCGATCCCCTCGGGCATGCGGGCGTTGACCATCATGGCCCGCAGCGAGTCCACGTTCGGCGGCTTGCTGCGCCCCGGCGACCGGGTGGACGTGCTGCTCTCGGTCCGCAACCGGGAGACCGACGCGTGGCAGAGCGTGGTGGTCGTCGAGAACCTCCTGGTGCTCGCGGTCGGCCAGGAATACGAGGTCCGCAACGCCTCCCAGGAGGCGCAGGCCACCCGCGGCGGTCGGGATCCGTCCCAGCGGCAATCGGTGGCGTTCGGACGCGCCAGCAACATCACGGTGCAGGTCACCATCGAGCAGGGCGCCCTCATCACGATCGCCCGCCAGCAGGGAACGCTCGGCCTGATCCTGCGGAATCCCAACGACCTCGAGGTCTCACCCTCCCGCCCCGACGTCTTCGAGCAGGACGCCCTCGACGTCGCGCGCAGGCAGCGGTTCTTGCACCGGGCGGTCACCGTGGCGCCGATGCCGGCGCACGGGCCGAGCGCCGCCGCCGTCGTCCCCGCCGCCGTCGTCCCCTCGGCCGGCGATTCCGCGATGGCGGGCGATCCCGCGATGGCGGGCGCGGCCGCCCCGCCCTCGCCATGAGCGAGCGCTTCGAGCTCGCCAGCCACCTGACGCCCCGCGGCGATCAGCCCACCGCGATCGCCTCCCTCGTCGAGGGCCTCGAGCGCGGCGCGACGCGGCAGGTCCTGCTCGGCATCACCGGCAGCGGCAAGACGTTCACCATCGCGAACGTCATCGCGCGCACCCAGCGTCCGGCGCTGATCATCGCGCCGAACAAGACGCTCGCCGCCCAGCTCTACGGGGAGATGAAGACCCTCTTCCCCGAGAACGCGGTCGAGTACTTCGTCAGCTACTACGACTACTACCAGCCCGAAGCGTACGTCGCCGCGAGCGATACCTTCATCGAGAAGGACGCGATCATCAACGAGAAGATCGACCGCATGCGCCACAGCGCGACGCGGTCGCTCCTCTCTCGAAGCGACGTCATCATCGTGTCGAGCGTGTCGTGCATCTACGGCATCGGCTCCCGCGACTCGTACGTGGAGATGATGATCCGCCTCGAGCGCGGCCAGACCCTGCGGCGGGACGACCTGCTCCGCCGCCTCGTCGACGTGCAGTACGAGCGCAACGACGTGGACTTCCATCGCGGCACCTTCCGGGTGCGCGGCGACGTCGTGGAGATCTTCCCGGTCAGCGAGGAAGAGCGCGCGATCCGCGTGGAGCTCTGGGGCGACGAGATCGACCGCATCCTCGAGGTCGACCCCCTGCGCGGCACGACGCTCCGCGAAGTCGGCGGGTACTCGGTCTTCCCGGCCTCCCACCACGTCACGCCCGAGGCCGAGCGGCGGCGCGCGATGGAGTCCATCCGCCAGGAGCTCCGGGAGCGGCTCGTGGTGCTCTCCGAGCAGGGCAAGCTCGTCGAGCGCCAGCGCCTCGAGCAGCGGACCCTCTACGACCTCGAGATGCTCGAGCAGACCGGGTTCTGCCACGGCATCGAGAACTATTCGCGGCACTTCAGCGGACGGCCCAAGGGGTCCCCGCCGCCGGTGCTGATCGACTATTTCCCCGATAATTTCCTGCTCATTCTCGACGAGTCGCACCAGACGGTGTCGCAGATCGCGGCCATGTACCGCGGCGACCGCGCGCGGAAGGAGAACCTCGTCGAGCACGGCTTCCGTCTGCCGAGCGCCCTCGACAACCGCCCCCTCATGGGCGAGGAGTTCTGGGAGCGCGCCAAGGACACGCTCTTCGTCAGCGCGACCCCGGGCGACTGGGAGCTCGCCCAGACGCACGGCGAATTCGTCGAGCAGGTCATCCGTCCCACGGGCCTGCTCGATCCCGTCATCCACGTGCGCCCGGTGGGCAGCCAGGTGGACGACCTCCTCGGGGAGATCCGGCTCCGGGCCGCGCGCGACGAGCGGGTGCTCGTGACCACGCTGACCAAGCGGATGGCCGAGGACCTGACCGAATACTACGGCGATCTCGGGGTGCGCGTGCGCTACCTGCACAGCGACATCGACACCCTCGAGCGGGTGGAGATCCTGCGCGACCTGCGGCGCGGCGAGTTCGACGTGCTGGTCGGCATCAACCTCCTGCGCGAGGGGCTCGACCTGCCCGAGGTCTCGCTCGTGGCGATCCTCGACGCCGACAAGGAGGGCTTCCTCCGCTCCCCGCGCTCGTTGATCCAGACGATCGGGCGCGCCGCCCGCAACGTGCACGGCGAGGTGCTCATGTACGCGGACCGGATCACGGACGCGATGCGCCGCGCCATGGACGAGACGTCGCGCCGTCGAGTCCTGCAGGCGAACTACAACCTCGCCCACGGGATCACGCCGGAGTCGACCAAGCGCGCGGTGCACGACCTCGACTCGTCCAGCGGCGCCGGCGACTGGTCGAGCACGCCCCGCGCACGCCTCGCGGAGCTCGACGAGGGCGCCGACCTGCACGAGACGATCGAGACCGTCCGGAGCGAGATGCTGCTCGCCGCGGAGCAGCTGGAATTCGAGCGCGCAGCGCAACTTCGAGACCGGCTCAAGCAGTTGCAGTCCCAGGCCGACGGAGGACCGGTGGCCGGCGCTGCAGCAGGCTCCTCCCTGCAGGCCGGGCACGGGGGATCGGCACGGGGCACCGGGTCCCGCGCCGCCGCGCCGAAGGGTCCGAAGGGCCGCGGGGCACGCCGCACGCGCTGAACGACGGACGCGCCCGGAGGACACCCCGGGCGCGGAGCGGAAGTTCCACCGAGCGCGTCTCGACGGCCCGCGGGGGTGCCGCTAGGCTCGGCCCGGTCATGCGGATTTCCTCGATCTCCCTGGCGTGCCTCGCGCTCGCGGGCCTGCTCGCCGGCTGCGCGACCGTCGCGCCCTACCAGCGCGGGTACCTCAGCCGCCCTTCGATGGACTTCTCGAGCGAGGACGGCGAGACGTCGTTCCGCGCCCACGTGCACGACTCCCGCGAGGGCGCGACCGGCGGCCACGGCAGCACCGGCGGAGGATGCGGATGCAACTGAGCGCCCGCGCGACCGCGCTGTTCGCAACGCTGTTCGTGGCGTCCGCCACGGCGTCCACCGTGCAGGCCGACGGGACCACCGGCACGTGGACCGGGGCCCTCACGCTCCAGGGCAACTACTACTGGGAGACCTCCACCCGCGTGATGGCGCCCTCGATCGGCGCGCGCCTGGTGTCCCCCGACGGGACCGAATTCCGCGCCGAGTACCTCGTCGACGCCATCACCAGCGCCAGCATCGCGGCGGGCGTGAGCGCCGACATCCGCTTCACGGAGGTGCGCAACCAGGTGAGCCTCGGGGCGGGCCGGGAATTCGATCTCGGCGAGGCCCAGCTCCGGCTCGATCTCTCGTCGCGGGTCTCGCACGAGCCCGACTACCTCGCGACCGGCGTCACGCTCGGCGGCCAGCTCGCCCTCGCGCAGCGCTGCACCCTCATCGGCGCCTCGCTGACCTACATCCACGACGACGTCGGCTCGGTGATCCGCGGCGAGCAGGCGAGCACGACGGTCGATGGCCGGGATCTCTCGGACCGCGGGCGGGTCGGCCAGCTCGAGGGCGTGACGCTCGGCCTCTCGCTCAGCCAGGTGCTGACCCCGCAGCTCGTCGCGAGCGCGGGCTACGACCTCGTGCACAACTGGGGCTACCTGCAGAACCCCTACCGCTCGGTGATGGTGCAGGGGCTGCTCCGCCCCGAGGATCACCCCGACCAGCGCACCCGCAACTCGTTCTACGGACGCGTCGCCCTGTACGTCCCCGAGACCCGCTCGGCCGTCCACGCCCTGTACCGGATGTACGTCGACGAGTGGGGCCTCGCCGCGATCACCCCGGAGGCGCGGTTCTATCAGGAGATAGGCGACCTCGTGACGCTGCGCCTCCGCTACCGTTACTACGACCAGACCCGCTCGTTCTTCTCGCGTCCGGTCGATCAGTACGTCAACGACGACGCGTTCCTCACCGCGGACCCGAAGATGAGTCGGTTCCACAGCCACCTCTTCGGGCTTCACGCGCGGCTCCAGCTCGGGTTCTTGCAGGCGACGCCGCTCGAATTCCTGCACGGCGGGGAGTTCTGGCTGAGCTTCGATTACCTGATGCAGACCAGCCGGTTCGGCGACGCCGTGATCGCCCAGGGCGCGCTGCGCGTCCCATTCTGAGCCGCGGTCCGTCGACGCTCGACCGGGCCCCGGCGCGGGGCCCGCACGGCTGGAAGAGGCCGCCCGACGGACCCGAGAGGCCGAGCACCTCACCCGTCAGCGGGCGCGGTCCAGCACGGCCGCGAGCTCGACGGGCAGCGCGCTCTGCAGCGTGACTTCGTGACCCAGCCTCGGGTGCTCGAACGCGATCTGCGAGGCGTGCAAGAAGTGGCGCGAGAGACCGGGCCACGCGCTCGCCCCGTAGAGCGTGTCGCCGACCAGCGGGTGCCCCAGCGACGCGAGGTGCGCGCGCACCTGATGGCGCGTCGCGGTCGAGGCCGACACCTCGACCCGGGTGCACGCGCCCCACGCTTCGAGCGAGACGACGACGGTCCGCGCAGGACGGCCCCCCTCGACGTCGTCGCCGGTCACGACCCGGCGGGGATCGCGGGGATGCGGCGCGATCGGTGTCTCGATCGTGCGTGTCTCCCCGAGCCGGCCCTCGACGAGGGCGACGTAACGCTTGTCGATGCGGCCCGCCCGCAGCGCGGTCCGGAGCGCCTCGAACGTGGCCTCGTCGCGCGCGGCGAGCATCAGCCCAGACGTGTCGGTGTCGAGGCGGTGCAGGATGCCGGGCTCGCGCAGGTGATAGCCCACGGCGGCCATCTCCGGAAAGCGTGCCACCAGCGCGTTCGCGACCGTGCCCAGCTCCGAGGGGCGCAACGGATGGCTCGGCATGCCCGCGGGCTTGTCCACGGCCACGAGCCACTCGTCCTCGAAGGCCCACGTGAGCGGGGTGTCGGCGTCGGGCCGCGCCGCGAATTCCCCGGACTCCGGCGCGCGGGCGAGCGCGACCCGGTCGGCCAGCGCGAGGCGCGCGCCCTTGCGGGGGCGGCGCCCGTTCACGTGCACCTCGCCGGCTTCCACCATCGTCCGCGCGCGGGCGCGGCTCATGCCCGGGACACGTCGCACGAGCGCCACGTCGAGCCGCATCCCGGCCTCGGAGGCCTCCACGTCGAATTCGATCATCCTGCGGTCCCCTGGGTGGAGTCGGCACCGGTCGGGCCACATCGAACGAGGCCCGCGGACACGTCGCGCATCGTCGGGTCGGGCTCGAGATTCACGGGGTGCGACGCGGCGTAGCTGATGCGACCTGCCCGCGCCATCGGTCCCTTGCGCGTGTTCCCTTGGCGGCACGGGGCGGCGACCGTACAATCCACCCGCGTTCATGGCCCCCGCGAGCCGCGATTATTACGAGAGCCTCGGGGTCGGCCGCAACGCCTCCTCCGACGAGATCAAGCAGGCGTACCGCCAGCTCGCCAAGCAGTGGCACCCGGATCGAAACCCCGGGGACGCCGCGGCCGAGGAGCAGTTCAAGTCGCTCAGCGAGGCCTACTCCGTCCTCATCGACCCCGAGAAGCGACGGCGCTACGACCGGATGGGGCACACCGCGTTCGGCGAGGGACAAGGCGGGGGCGCCGAGCGCATCGACTTCCGCGCGGTCGGCGAGATCTTCGAGGGCCTCATGGGCGAGGTCTTCGGCTTCGCCTCCGCGACGCGGCGCGCCCGGCAGGGCGCCGACATCGAGCTCGATCTCGAGATCACCTTCGAGGAGTCCGCGTCGGGGACCGAAAAGTCCCTCACGGTGCCTCGCCTGGTCCCCTGCACGCCGTGCGGCGGCGTGGGCGCGGCGCCGGGCACCAAGGTCGATCGCTGCACGGTCTGCAACGGCTCGGGCGAGGTCCGCTTCCAGCGCGGCTTCTTCTCCGCGTCCCGGCCGTGCTCGGCGTGCGGCGGTTCGGGGCAGCGCTTCGAGACCCCCTGCGCGACGTGCGAGGGACGCACCGTGGTGCCGAGCACCGAGGAGGTGCGCGTCAAGGTGCCCGCGGGCGTGGAGGACGGCGCGGTGCGGAGCATCCGCGGCGGCGGCGAGAAGGGCCGCGGCGGTGGCACGGCCGGGGACCTGCACGTGCGGGTCCGCGTGCTCCCCCACCCGCTCTACAAGCGGGAGGGTGCGGACGTGAAGGTCACCATCCCGGTGAGCTTCCCCCAGGCGGTGCTCGGCACCCAGGTCGAGATCCCGACGCTCGAGGGCCGCGTGAAGATGAAGATCCCGCCGGGCACGCAGAGCGGGAAGATCTTCCGGCTCCGCGGCAAGGGCATCGACGTGCTCGGGGGCGCGGGCAAGGGCGATCAGCTCGTGCAGGTCGTCGTCGAGATCCCCGAGACCATCGACAAGAAGCAGCGCCGACTCATCGAGGAGCTCGCCCTCGAGTTCGGCGAGGACGGCCACCCGCAGCAGAGGAGCTTCCTCGACAAGCTGCGGGATCTGTTCGGCTGAGCGGGCGCGGAGGGGGCGTTGGCGTTCGATCTGAAGGGCGCGCTCGACGCGCTCGCCGCATCCGATCCCGTCCGGGTCGAGGGCCGCGTGCGCGCCCTGTGCGGGCTCTCCATCCGGGCGGCGATCCCCGGCGTGAGGGTCGGCGAGGTCGTGGAGATCGAGCGCCGTGGTCGACCTCCGCTCGCCGCCGAGGTCGTCGGCTTCGCGCTCGACGAGGCCACGCTGCTGCCGCTCGGAGACGCCGACGGGATCGCCGCCGACGATCGGGTCCGGCCGACCGGCAGGGCCCTGCAGATCACGGTCGGCGAGGCGCTGCTCGGCCGGGTGCTCGACGGGCTCGGGGTCCCGCTCGACGGCGGGCCGCCCCTCGTCGGGACGGCGTGGGACGTCATGCGCGCGCCCCCGGGTCCCCTCACCCGGCCACGCATCTCGTCCCCCATGCACCTCGGGGTGCGGGCGCTCGACGGGCTCTTCACGGTGGGCGAGGGCCAGCGGGTGGGGCTCTTCGCCGGCAGCGGCGTCGGCAAGAGCACGCTGCTCGGGCAGATCGCCCGACAAGCGGACGCCGACGTGTTCGTCGCGTGCTTGATCGGGGAGCGCGGCCGCGAGGTGGTCGAGTTCCTCGAGGACGCGCTCGGCCCCGAGGGGCGCGCGCGCGGCGTCGTGGTGTGCGCGACGAGCGATGCCCCGGCGCTCGTCCGGCTCCGGAGCGCGTGGGTGGCGACGGCGGTCGCCGAGCACTTCCGCGATCAGGGCAAGCGCGTGTTGTTGATGATGGACTCG
>CAIKNO010000625.1 GCA_903828805.1 uncultured Sandaracinus sp.
CTGACGATGAGTGAAGATATGGATAAACAGCTTGCCTTGAGGTTTTAAGAACTCCGCCACCTTCTTGAGCAGGTAGCGATGCAGGCGTCCGTTGCCGTCATTAAACGGGTGATGAAACACCAGACCGAAGGAGGCGACCGCGTCCAGAACCCGGGCGAATTCCGGATGCAGCGTCGGCTCCCCGCCGGTCAACGAGACACGCTCGATGCCGTAGCGGACCGCGTCCTGCAGGACCGCCTCGACCACCGAGAGCGGGAGGTCGACCGGCGTCTTGGCCGGATCGCGGAGGCAATGCGCACAGTCGAGCTGGCAGCGGTCGGTGAGGTGCAGGCCGAGACGCTGCATCACGCCCTGCTCGACATCACGCGGCGGTCAGTCGCAGGGGTCGCCGGGAAGGACGCACTCGCCGCCCGAGAGCAGCGTGTTGGCGACGATCGGGATGCGACGCTCCACCCGCGGCGCGGTGTACGGCTTGCGCGCCGGACGCATCGTCGGCTGACCCGACGAGGTCAACTCTCCGGACGAGGTAGAAAGCCGCGCCGTCACATCGGCGCGCTCGGCGCCTGCGTGCGTCGGACGTGTGTCGTTCCCCTCGTTCATCGCCGGCATGATCTGCATGGACACCTCCGTTGTGTCAAGGGACGCTGGCATTCGATGACCTCGCCTGAATCTTCGAACGAGGACGCCGAATGGGAGGCCGCAGGACGGATCCTCGCCGGCCGAGACCTTCTGTCGAGAGCGGCGGAGCTGCTCTCGCCGCGAGGGATCACGGTGTGTGCCCTCAAAGGGGTCCTCATCTCGGCGTTCGCCGAGGCGCGCGGCGAGGCCCCTCGTCCGATGCTCGACGTCGACGTGCTGATCCCCGAGGCGCGGCGGGCCGAGGCGGAGCGCGTGCTCACGCGCGTGGGAATGCGGACGATGGCGCGGTCGGCGACCGCGACGACGCTGCGGGATCCGGTGGCGGGCATGGACCTCGACCTTCATGTCCGGCTCGTCGAGCCCGGCCTCTTCGCGCTCGAGGAGCGCGGGTTCCTGTCGCGCTCCGTGCCGAGCGCGCCATGGCTGGACGGTCCCATGAGGATGCCCGCGCCCTCCGATCTCTATGCGCACCTGATCGCCCACTTCGTCCGCAATCGTTCCAACGCGCACGACCTGAGGCGGCTGCACGATCTCGTCGTGGTCGCCGAGACCTTCGAGCTCGAACCGCGGGCCCTCGCCTCGCATCTCGAGCGGCTGGGCCTGGCCCGGGCGGCCCGCTACACCCTCGGGCTCGCTGCCCGCGCGGGCGACGAACGTGCGGGGCAGGTCCGGGGAGCGCTCTCGCGCGACCCGGTCGGCGACCTCTGCGCCGGCGCCATCGAGGCGTGGTTGAAACACCGGGACGGGCCCTCGATCTGGGCGGTCCCGGCCCCCTACGTGCTCGATTCCTCGCTCGCGTCCGGCGCGTTCGGGCTTGGTCGGCACCTGGCCGTGGGCGCCGCGTCACGCGGCCGGCGGATGCTCGAGCGTGCGACGAAACGGAGCTGCGCGGGCCCAGGTTGAGGCCGGCTCGAGCCAGGGGCGCCCTGCGACCTCCACCCAGGCATGACCCACCGTCGCGTCGTCGGCGTCGATCCCCATGACGAATCGGGCCTCGTGGCCCGCGCTACGGAGCGAGGCGAAGCGGGTCAGCGCACGGAACAGGCACGTGTTCGGCCATCCGGGAACCCTCGCGCCCACCCGCTCTCCGAGTCGGACGGCGGCCGCGACCGCGTCGAGGGGCTCGATACGGGCACCGAGAGGCGCGAGCGAGTGGAGCAGAAGGTCGAGGGGTTCGTGCTCGAAGCGGCGCGCCACGGCGGCACGCCAGCACACGTGGCGCACGACGAGCCGAGGCACGCGGCTCAGACGCCGTAGAACGATCGGTACCATGCGACGAATCGCCCGACGCCGACGTCGATCGGCGTCGCCGGCTTGAAGTCCAGGTCGCGCTCGAGATCGGCGACGTCGGCGAAGGTCGCCGGCACGTCGCCCGCTTGGAGGTCGAGGAAACGCTTCTCGGCCTTCTTTCCGAGCGCGGCCTCGAGCACTTCGATGAGGTGCATCAGCTCCACGGGCTCGTGGTTCCCGATGTTGTAGACGCGCCACGGACCGGCGCTCGAGCCCGGGTCGGGGCGCGCCCCGGACCATTCGGGATTCCTCGCGGCCGTCCGGTCGGCGACGCGCACGACGCCCTCGGCGATGTCGTCGACGTAGGTGAAGTCGCGGCGCATGCGGCCGTGGTTGAACACGTCGATGGGCTCCCCCGCGAGGATGGCGCGCGTGAACAGGAAGAGCGCCATGTCCGGCCGGCCCCAGGGCCCATACACGGTGAAGAAACGCAGCCCCGTGGTCGGCAGGCCGTAGAGGTGGCTGTAGGTGTGGGCCATCAGCTCGTTCGCCTTCTTCGTCGCGGCGTAGAGACTGAGCGGATGGTCCACGTTGTGATGGACCGAGAAGGGCATCTCGGTGTTCGCGCCGTAGACCGAGCTCGACGAGGCGTACGCGAGGTGGCGCACGCCATGGTGCCGGCAACCCTCGAGGATGTTCACGAACCCGACGAGGTTCGAGTCCACGTACGCGTGCGGGTTCTGGATCGAGTATCGAACTCCAGCCTGGGCCGCGAGGTGGACGACGACGTCGAAGCGCCCGGTCGAGAAAAGCTCGGCCACGAGCGGGCGGTCCGCGACGTCGCCCCGGACGAGCGAGAACCCTGGACGGGAGGCGAGACGCGCGATCCGGGCCTCCTTGAGCCGCGGATCGTAATAGTCGTTCACGTTGTCGAGACCGACGACCTCATCCCCACGGTCGAGGAGCCGGTGCGAGACGTGTGAGCCGATGAACCCGGCGGCGCCGGTCACGAGGAAGCGCGTCATGGGCGGAGCCCTAGCACAAGGACCGCACGCCGTCGGGACCGGGGACGGACGCGGAGGGCCGCTCGTTCAGCGGCACGCCTGGACGCGGGACACCGAGACCGCCACGCAGGACGCGTTGCAACTGGTGATGAACGTGCCCGCCTCGCCGCAGTCGGGGACCGCGTCGGACCAGCCCGGCGTGGGGATGCACCTCGCCCCGCTGGGAACGCACGATCCGACGTCGGGAAACTGCGGCTCCTCGAGGAGGTCGCAGTCGTAGTCGTAGTCGATCGACGGATCGATGTCGGTCACGCCGGGGATGGGGCCGGTGAAGAACGACGTGACCGTCGAGTGCGCGGCGGGCTCCGCGTCGGCGCAGTCGTAGTTGCCCTCCTCGGGCGCCCGCGGAGTCCAGGCCGCGTCCGCGAGGGACTCGCACCCCGTGTCCGCAACCGGAGGCGCCATGCAGGTGCTCGCGAACGTGGCCGTGTACGGAGCGAAACCGTCGCCGTCGCAGTCGGAGTAGAGCGCCGGCGACACGCCCTCGTCGGTGCTCAGGTCGCAGTCGTCGTCGAGGGCGTTGCAGACCTCCGTGGCACCACGCCGGAACGCGCTGTTCGCATCGTTGCAGTCCGTGCACGCCGGGTCGCCATCCATGTCGGCGTCGATCGGGCCGAACACGCAACCCGTGGCAGGCACGCAGGAGTCGGCCGTGCATGCCCGCCCGTCGTTGCAGGAGAGCGGTGCGGTCGCCGGCAGACACGCGCCCGCGACGCAGCGCTCGGCCCCGTCGCACGCATTGCCATTCGAGCAATCCGCGGCGCTGCCGCATCCACCGCCGCCATCGACGCCCGCGTCCATCGGGCCAGCGTCGACCTCCATCGGGCCGGCGTCGACCTCCATCGGGCCTGCATCGACGCCCGCGTCCATCGGACCGGCATCGACTTCCGTCGGACCGGCGTCGA
>CAIKNO010000626.1 GCA_903828805.1 uncultured Sandaracinus sp.
CGAGGAGCGAGGTCTTGCCGTGATCGACGTGACCCATCACGGTCACGACCGGCGCGCGCGGCTCGAGATCTTCCTCCGCCGCCTCGCCGGTGCCGCGGGCCTCGGCGACGAGGTCCTCGTCGCTCTTGGCGACGTTCTCGACCTCGTAGCCGAACTCGCTCGCGAGCACCTGGGCGGTGTCGGAGTCGAGCGTGCTGTTGATGTTCACGCCGCCCATGCCCATCTGGATGAGCTTCATCAGGACGTCGGTGGCCTTGAGGCTCATCCGCTGCGCGAGCTGCTGCAGCGCGATGTTGTCCTCGATCCGGATGATGCGCTTCTGGGCCGACGGGGTCGTGATTTCCGTCTTCATGCCCTTCTTGCCGGGCAAGGGCCGTCGCTTCGCGCCGGGCCGCTGACCGGGCATCGGACGCGCGGCCGGACCGAGGTTGCTCCGGGCGACCTCGACGCGACGGCGCTGCATGCCGTCCGGCACGTAGGACGTGCGGCCGACCGGCCCCTGCGCATGCTGGGACACGATCCGGCTGACCGTGGCGGCCGACGGCGTCGGCGCGCTCGGCGCGGTCACGTTCCCGCGGGCGACGACGCCCGGGGGGAGGTTGGAGTGGGCCAGGCGAATCGACGCCGGCGGCGGCGACGAGGGACGCGGAACCGACGGACCTTCGTCGTCGCGCAGTCCTTGAGGCTGGGCGTCCGCCCCGCCGCCGTCCCCGCTCATCCCACGCATGTCCCGACCGCGAGGAAGACCCGCGGCTGCGGCGATCGCCTCCGCGCTCCGCATGGCGGGGGCCGCGGGCGTCGGGCTCACGACCGACGGGGTCCCATGCGACGGTGCGCCCGCCGTCGGCGCAGGGGCCGACGCCACGGGCGCGGCCGGCGCAGGGGCCGGCGCCACGGGCGCGGCCGCAGCAAGGGCCGCTCGTTCCTCGCCCCGCGTCTCGGGTGCCGCGGCGAGCGCGACCTCGGCCTGGGCCGGAGCGGGGCCGCGGACGTCGTCCGAGAACGTCGGGACCGGGGCCGGAAGGACCGCGGCGCGAAGGTCGGTCGGCTCCGGCAGCGACTCCCGCTCGGGCGGCGGGGGGATGGCGTCGAATCGGGCGGGCGCGTCGAATCGGGCGGGCGCGTCGAACCGGGCGGGCGCATCGGCCTTCGTCGGCGCAGGACGCCGCACCTCGGCTTCGGGCTCAGGACGCACCTCGGCGCCCGGGGCTGCACCCGCCGGCGTGGCCGCCGTCCGACGACGCACCACCGTGGGCCGGATGCGCTCCTCCACGGTGTTCTGCGCCTTGTCCTTCTCGAGCGCGCGCTTGACCCTGTCGACTTCGGCAGGCTCCAGCGCGCTCATGTGGTTGCGCACGGGAATCCCGAGGGCGGCGAACCGGTTCAGGAGCTCTCGATTGTCGAGCCCCAGTTCACGCGCAACCTCGAACACCCTGACCTTCTGGGCCGTCATTCCACCTCCGCCAAGTCCGCCACGTGCGCCGCGCAGCGTACGACCTCGTCGCCCATACGGCGATCGAGAATCCCGAGCACGCCCACTTCATCCCGACCGAAGAGGCGGCCGAGTGATTGTTTCGTTCCCATCACGGCACATCGCCGATCGAGACGCGCAGCCGCGCCCTCGAGTTCGGAGCGACGCCCCTCCGCATCTGCGGCCACCAGCAACACCTCGACGACCTCGGCCCGCAGCGCTTCGCGCACCGCGTCCGTCCCGATCGCCAGCTTCTTCCGCCGGGAGGCGGCGAGCACCAGGCTCGAGGCCCTCTGCTCGTACATGAACGACGCGGCCGCGCACAGCGCCGACGCGTCGAGCGACACGCTCTTGCGGAGCGCCTTCGCGAAACCGCCCTTGCGGACGGCGGCCGTGATGCAGGCCCGGGTCGCGTGGACCGAGACCCCGCGGCCCCCGAGCCGACGCATCGGATCGGGCGAGAGGTACGGCGCGTCGGGCGAGATGGCGAACCGGAGCAAGTCGTCGCGCGCCTCGTCTCGACGACATCCGACGCAGAGCCGCGTCGAAGCGACCCCCCCGTCCGTGTCGCCGCGCGCCGCGCGGTCGTCGTCCTGATCCGTCATCTCGAGCACCTTCGTTCAGCCCTCTTGCTCAGGCTGGGCGTGATCGCCGGCGAGCTGCGCCTCGGCGAGCTGCGCCTCGGCGAGCTGCGCCTCGTGGGTGCGGATCGACGCCCGGATGGCGTCGAGGTGCTCATCCACGAGCTGGGCCACGCCCTCGCGGATCTCACGAACCTTCTGGTTCCCAAGCCCGGTCTTGATGGCCAGCCGGTCGATGTCGGTCTCGCGCTGGATGTCCGCGAGCGTCCTGTATCCGCCCCGCTCGAGGGCATCCGCGGCCCGCTCCGTGACGCCCCGGCAGAGCAGCATCAGGTCGCGCTCGGTCAAGGGTTCACCGCGCTCGATCGCGCCCGCCACCCGCTTGGCGCGGTACCGCGTCGCCGCCTCGGCCGCCTGCGCCTTGACCGCGACGGCCCGCGTCTCGGAGCCGATTCCATCGACGCCCGCGAGCTCCTGCTCGCTCGCCTCGAGGATCTCGTCGAGGCTCCGGAAACCCGCGCGATAGAAAGCCTTCGCGAGGCTCTCGTCCACGTCGCTGATCATCGAGAGCGCGGCCATGGCCTGGTCCTCGATCTGGCGGAACCGCGCTTCGCTGATGATGTCGAGTCGCCAACCGGTCAGCTGCGAGGCGAGGCGCACGTTCTGACCGCGCCGCCCGATCGCCAGCGACAGCTTGATGTCGGGGACCACGAGCTCCATCGAGTTGTTGCCCTCGTCGATGATGACGCGGCTGACCTCGGCCGGAGCGATCGCGTTGCACACGAACCGCGCGGGGTCCCGATCGAACGGGACGATGTCGATCTTCTCGCCGCGGAGCTCCTGCACCACGGCCTGCACGCGCGAGCCCTTCATGCCGACGCATGCGCCCACCGGATCCACGTCGGCATCGCGCGACGTCACCGCAATCTTCGAGCGCGCACCCGGCTCGCGGGCCGCGGCCACGATCTTCACGATGCCCTCGTACATCTCCGGGACTTCCATCTCGAAGAGCTTCACGAGCAAGCCGACGTCCGTGCGCGACAGGATGACCTGAGGACCACGGGCCTCGCGATCGATGTCCTTCAAGAGCGCCACGATGCGGTCGCCGGGGCGGTAGCTCTCGCGCGGGGTCTGCTCGCGCGCCGGAAGGATCGCCTCGGTGCGCCCGAGATCGACGATGATGTTCGAGCCGCGCTCGAAGCGCCGGACGATGCCGGTGATCAGCTCCCCACGGCGCTCCTTGAACTCGTTGAACACGAGCTCGCGCTCCGCCTCGCGCATCCGCTGGATGATGACCTGCTTGGCGGTCTGCGCGGCGATGCGGCCGAAGCCGCGGCGATGCTGCTGCATCTGGAGGAGGTCGCCGAACTCCTTGTCCTGCTGGCGCGCCTTGTCGGCGTCCTCCGGCATGTAGAAGATCTGGAAGCCGAGCTCTTCGCCCAGTTCCGCCTCGAGGCCGTGGCGAAGCGCGTCCTCGACCGAGATCTGGCGCTCCTCGTCCCCGACGTCGTCGACGACCGTCATGTACTGGAACAGGTCGACGTTCCCGGAGTCGTGGTTGTAGCGAGCCTCGAGCTCGCGGTTCATCCCGAACGTCCGCTTCGCGGCCGTGAGAATCGCCTGCTCCATCGTTTCGATGAGCACGGCGGGTTCAATCCCCTTCTCCTTGCTCACCTGCTCGATCAACTGCTGCAGCGAGAAGCCGCTCCCAGCGCTCTGCATCGAACCACCTCTTCGCGAAACACATGGCGCACCGGCGGTGGCCGGTGCTGGACCCCGGCGCCTCGGCTCTCCCGGGGCGCCCCAAATCACATCACGCCCGGGCGGACCCCGGACGCGAAAACCGATACACGATGTGGGCCTTGACGATGTCCTCGAAGGGCACCGCCCACGTCTGCGGGCCGTCCTCGACCCGGACCTGACCATCCTCGAGCCCGCGCAGGACGCCCTGGACTTTCTTGCGGTCCGCGGTGCCGGGCACCGGCGCCCGCGTCTGCACCTTCACCTCGCGCCCGACGAAGCGAACGAAGTCCCGCTCCTTCACGAGCGGGCGATCGAGCCCCGGCGAGCTGACCTCCAGCCGATAGCGTCCCGAAGGGACGATCCGGTCGTGCACATCGAGCGCGGTGGAGAGGTCCCGGCTGACCCCCTGACAGTCTTCCACCGACACCCCGCTCCCCGGCTCGCCGTCCGCGAGGTCGGGACGATCCCGATCGATGAGGACCCGCAGCACGGGGCCGCCCCGGTCCATCGTCCAGACCACGTCGACGAGCGACACCCCGTGCGCGGCGCACACGGGATCAGCGACCGCCTCGATGGCGCGCTTGTCGATGGAAGTGGAGGAGGCGAGGGTCACGGAGAAGATTCTGAGGCCCAGGGAGGCGATTCATAGACCGGGAGGACGAGCCGCGACCGGCCCCCCTCACGGACCCGTCACCCGCGTCCGCGGCTCCGTGTCGGAGCCCTTCGAACGCTCGGGAGGCACTCGGGAGCGCCTCCGGCAACGTCAGCCACATCAGGGAGCGCAGGGGTACCATGCGGGGTGGGCTTGGGCAAGCGGTGTCCCCGGGAGGATCCACCGGAGCGAGGGTCTGCTACGCTCGGCCTTCTTCTCCCGGAGCGCCGATGCATTGTCGTCCATTCACCCTCTTCGTCGCGGTGTTCGCCCCCTGTCTCTTCGTCGCAGGCTGCGCCAACGGCGGCAGTGGCGAGCGTCCCCGTGACGCGGGCGTCGAGCCGAGCCTCGACGGCGGTCGAACCCTCGACCCGGAGTGCGGTGATGGATTCGCCGAGTGCCCGACCGGCTTCGTCTGCGCCGCCGTGGGCGGGATCCCGCGCTGCGTTCCCGACCCCGTCCGCCCGCCGCCCGGGGACGGGACGGACTGCAACCCCTGCCCCGCCCCCGGCGAGTGCCGGATGAGCATCTGCGTGCAGCCCAGCCTCGGCGGGGCGGTCTGCGAATTCGACACCGAGTGCGCGATGGGTGAGCTCTGCATCGCCGGCCGGTGCACCCCCGACCCGCGGCTGCCCTTCCCTTGCACCGACTCGTCGATGTGCCCCGCACCGCTGGTCTGCGGTCCGGCCGGCGTGTGCAACTGCGCCAACACGGTCGATTGCCCGATCGGGCTGGCCTGCGTCGAAGGACTCTGCTCGGTCGGTCCCGGCGGCGGCGCCTGCGTGGCGGACGCGGACTGCCCCGGAGGCATGGTCTGCGAAGCGGGGCGCTGCAGGGAGTCGACCCTGTGCGACATCGAGAACCCCGACCTGTCGGGGACGTGGATGATGCACTCGACGCTGAGGCTGCGGGAGGCGCTGCCGGCCACGGTGGACAGCTTCCTCGCCGCCGTCGAGGAGCCGTTCCGTTTCCTCTCGGGCGACAGCACCTGCATCGATTGGGATGGGCTTCCGGGGTGGGTCGACACCGCGATCTGCGACCTCGTGCGCCCGTACGTCGACATGTACCTGCCCGCGTGGTCCCGCCCGGTCTTCCGCGCGATCGCCGACCTGAACGACGTCATCGGCACGTGGGAGATCGACGAGACCATGACGCTGGGTCGGGGGGCGGTCCGGGACAGCTACCGCGGCGAGCACATCTGGAACCGGGTCTCGTTCATGTACCGCGACATGATGGTCTCCGGGGATCCGGCGGACATCGTCGACTGGCGCTTCAGCCCCAGCAATTTCAACGGCGCGGCGGTGTGCGGTCAGTTCAACATCGAGCGGCACGCGCTGAACGTCAGCATCGGGTCGATCCTCGCGTGGCTCGTGGACGCGGTGATCGAGATCGCGAGCGACGGGCGCTGGACCGGACTTCGGGCGGCATTGACGGACGTGGGCGGAGGGTTCTGCATGGGCCTCTCGGCCGCTGCGGAGTCGAGCGTCGATTACGCCGGGGTCGGCGCGACCGTGACGCGGGTCTGCACCGGGCTCGTCTCGGTCGCGACCAACGCCGCGATCAGCGCGATCCGCAATGCGAGGCTCGGCGCCGATCCGATGACCCTTCAGGGCTACGCCCCGATCGGCGGCCCGAACAGCCTCCGCGGCGGTCACTGGGACGGGGCCCTGCTCGGCAGCGGCTTCAGCGGGGACTTCGACGCGACGCGCTGAAGGGTCTCCGGCCCGTCGGCGAGGCCCCCGGAAGGCGGTCAGAACAGCACGGGACGGAGGCCGAAGGCCACCGCCGTGCAGAGCGCGACCCCGAGCATGAGCGCGAGCCCGTAGCGACCGTAGGGACGCACGGGCCCGTCGCGCGTGAGGGTCGGGGCCACGAGCAGACCCGCGAGGAAGCCGCTGAGGAGCCCGCCGATGTGGGCCGCCTGGTCGATCCCGGGGATGGAGAACCCGAGCACCAGGTTGACCACGACGAAGGTCAGCAGGCTCCGACGCAGCGCCGAGAACACGGACGGCGCCAGGCGTGTCCGGTTCAACGCGAGGAACGCGAGAAAGCCGCCGACGACCCCGAAGATCGCGCCGGACGCGCCGACGCTGACGACCATCGGATGCAGCATCACGCTCGCCGTGCTGCCCCCGATGCCCGCGACGAGATACACGATGCCGAACGCGACCATCCCGAAGAGTCGCTCCACGGTCTTGCCGAGATCCCAGAGCACGTAGACGTTGAACCCGAGGTGGACGAGGCCGCCGTGGATGAACATCGACGTGATCAACCGCCACCACTCGCCGTGCAGGGTGAACACGCCGAAGTTCGCGCCCCACTGGACCAGGCTGGCGTTGTCCGGGACCATCGGATCCGTCCCCGTCGCGACCATCGCCACGAGCACGAGCACGTTCGCGGCGACGAGCGACGGCGTCAGCCACGCGCGGGGTTCGCGCCGCCCCGGCTCCATCGGCGGCGGCAGGTCACGCCGAGGCTCGGGCGGGCGGACCTCGTGAGGGTCACGAGGGGATGGACCGGGAGCGTGTTGGGGCGGCAGCACCATGGATGGACCTAGGCCCGGGCCTGGAGGGGAGGAGACCTCGCACCGGGGCGTCCGGGAGTCTACAACCCCCCGATGAACGGGCCGTGGAATCCGGACAGTTGGCGAAGCAAGCCCCTCGCCCAGGGCATCGACTATCCCGATGGAGACGCGCTCCAGGCGGCCGTCGCGAACCTGCGGGGGCTGCCGCCGCTGGTGACCTCGTGGGAGATCGAACGGCTGAAGCGGCACCTCGCCGACGCCCAGGTGGGCAAGCGGTTCGTCCTTCAGGGGGGCGACTGCGCGGAGACGTTGTCGGAGTGCCGACCGGATCTGATCTCGAGCAAGCTGAAGATCCTCCTGCAGATGTCGCTCGTGCTCGTGCACGGCGTGCAGAAGCCCGTCGTCCGCATCGGGCGCATGGCCGGCCAGTACGCCAAGCCGCGCAGCCAACCCCTCGAGACGCGCCTCGACGAAGGTGGGAACGAAGTCTCGCTGACGAACTACTTCGGCGACCTCGTGAACCGCGCGGAGTTCTCGCCCGCCGCGCGTCAGGCCGATCCCCAACTGCTGCTCGCCGGCTACCACCACGCCGCGATGACGATCAACTTCGTTCGATCGCTCACCGAGGGCGGCTTCGCCGACCTGCATCATCCGGAGCAGTGGGACCTCTCGTTCTTCGAGACGGCGCGGCTTCCGGCCTCGTTGCGCGAGGAGTACCAGCGCACGAGCCGTCAGCTCGCCGAAGCCCTGCGGTTCATGGAGGCCCTCGGAGAGAAGACGATCGAGGACCTCTCGCGCGTGGAGTTCTACACCTCGCACGAGGGCCTCAACCTCGACTACGAGTCCGCGCAGACGCGGCCCGTGCCCCGCCGCGTGGGGCATTTCTGCCTGACGACCCACCTTCCGTGGATCGGCGAGCGGACCCGTCAGCTCGACGGCGCGCACGTGGAGTTCTTCCGCGGCATCCAGAACCCGGTCGGCATCAAGCTCGGTCCGAGCGCCGAGACCGCGGGCGTGCTGCGGATGCTCGAGACGCTCAACCCGCACGACGAACCGGGCAAGATCGTCCTGATCACCAGGATGGGCGTGCACAAGGTGGCCGACGCGCTGCCGCGCCTGCTCCGCGGCGTGCGGGCCTCCGGGCGGCGCGTGCTGTGGATCGCCGACCCGATGCACGGCAACACCCAGTCGACCGCGAGCGGCCGCAAGACCCGCGACTTCGGCGACATCGTGCGCGAGATCGACGTCACGGTGGACGCGCACGCGGCCGAGGGGACGGTGTTCGGAGGCGTGCACTTCGAGATGACCGGCGAGGACGTCACGGAGTGCACCGGAGGCGCCGCCGGGATCACCGAGGGGGATCTCGACACGAACTACGCGACGGCCTGCGACCCACGACTCAACTACCGGCAAGCGCTCGAGATGGCGTTCTCGATCGCGCGGCGCTTGCGGGTCAGCGGAGCCCCCGCCGGCGCTTGAGAGGCCTCCGGTCCTGCGCGCGCACGACACGCCGAGGGCGTGGCCTTGGTCGCCGCTCCACGTGTAGGCTCCGCCCATGAGTCGTGCAGCAGGCCTCGTCGTCGTGTGGCTGTGGGTGGTGTCGGGGTGCGGCGCGAGCCTGGAGAATTCCGCGCTCGCTCCGGCCTCGGGCGAGGACGCGTCCCTCGAGGCGCGTGGATGGCACGAGCGTGTCGTCGCCCTCGAGAGTGAGACCCGCCGCGCCGTCGACGACGCGAGGTGCGACGACGCGTGCCTCGCCTCGGCGCGTGCGTGCACGATGGGCGCCCAGATCTGCGCCGTCGCCGACGAGGACGCGCACGACGAAGGGACACGGATGCTCTGCGACGACGCGCAGGCCCGCTGCGACGCGGCGCGGACCGCGGCGGCGTCGGGGTGCGCGTGCGAGGCCGGCGCGCCGTAACGAGCGGACGAAACGCGCGCGGGGAGGCGCCCTACGCGCCGAGCAGCGCGACCACGCGCGCCAGCGCCGCATCGCGGGCGGCGGCGTCGGCGGCGCGCACCGTGACGTGTCCGACCTTGCGGCCGGGCCGCGGCGCCTTGCCGTACAGATGCACGTGCGCGCCTTCCACCGCGAGCACCGACCCCGCACCCGAGCCGGTGGCCGCGTCGGGCACCGCGCCGAGCAGATTGACCATCCCGGCATGCCCGAGCGGCCGGGTGCTGCCGAGCGGCCACCCCGCGACGGCGCGAAGGTGGTTCTCGAACTGGCTCGTCTCGTGCCCCTCGCTCGTCAGGTGCGCGCTGTTGTGCACCCGCGGGGCCATCTCGTTCGCGAGCAGGCCGCCCTCGATCTCGAAGAGTTCCACCGCCAGGACCCCGACGTAGTCGAGCGCCTCGAGCACCGCGCGCATGGCGCGGTGGGCCTCCGCCTCGAGGGAAGGCGAGCAGAGCGCGGGCGACGTCGAGACGCGCAGCACACCGTCCCGGTGGCGGTTCTCGAACAGGGGGTACACCGCGACCTCCCCGTTCAGGCCGCGGACCCCGACGACCGACAGCTCGCGTCGGAACGGGACGAAGCCCTCGAGGATGCACGGATGCCCGCCGAGCTCGGCGAACGCGGACGAAACGTCGCCCGGCGCGCGGAGCACCTTCTGCCCTTTTCCGTCGTAGCCCATGCGCCGCGTCTTGAGCACCGCCGGCAGGCCGATCGACGCGAGGGCCCGCACGAGGTCCGCCTGCGAGTCGACCGCCTCGAAGGGCGCGGTGCCGATCCCAAGGCGCCTGAAGAGGGACTTCTCCGACACGCGATCCGCCGCGGTGTCGAGGGCCTCGATCGACGGCCGCACGGGCACCCGCGCGGCGAGTCGCTCCACCGCACGGCGGGGCACGTTCTCGAACTCGAACGTGACGAGGTCCACCCGCGCGGCGAACCGGTCGAGGGCGTCGTCGTCGTCCCAGCCGCCGAGCTCGAACGCCCCGACGGCACAGGCCGGATCACCCGCGTCCTGCGCATACGCGACGCAGCGCAGGCCCAGGGGATGACCCGCGAGCGAGAGCATCTGCGCGAGCTGGCCGCCGCCGCAGAGACCGATGCGCATGCCGCTCACGCCTCCCGCGGATCGGGCCGGGAGAGGACGTCCTCCGTCTGTCGCTGCCGGAACGCCCGGACCGCATCTCCGATCGCCGGTCGGTCGAAGGCCAGCATCGAGGCCGCCAGGAGGGCCGCGTTCGTCGCGCCCGCGCGGCCGATCGCCAGGGTCCCGACGGGGATCCCGGCGGGCATCTGCACGATCGAGAGCAGCGAGTCCATCCCCGAGAGCGCCTTGCTCTGGACCGGCACACCGAGCACGGGGACGATGGTCTTGCTGGCGAGCATGCCCGGAAGGTGGGCCGCCCCGCCCGCACCGGCGATGATCGCGCGGAGCCCGCGCGCGGACGCCGACGCCGCGTACTCGAAGAGCAGATCGGGCGTGCGATGCGCGGAGACCACCCTCACCTCGAAGGGGACGCCGAGTTGCTCGAGCATCTCGGCCGCGTGGGACATCGTCTCCCAGTCGGACCGCGAGCCCATGACGACCCCGACGAGGGGCGGATTCGACGCGGAGGCGGTGGCGGTCATCGCACGGATCCTCTGAAAAGGGGCGCCATCCTAGCGAGAATCGAACGGACGTAAAGGGAGCAGACGCCCCCGAGGCCGGCCGTCGAAGCGCAGCGACCGGTCCCGGGACGCCCCCGGGGACCCTCGCATCAGACCGCGAAGGGCCCCGTCACGACGAGGGTGAGGCCATCGGTCTGGAGGTTCAGAAAGAGGGCGCGCCCGTCGGGCGAGAAGGACACGCCGGTCAGTTCCGACGCGCTCAGCGCGTTGCGGGCGAAGTCGAACACGTGGCCCTCCGCGTCGAGCCCGCGAAGGAGGTTCCCGCCGAGACCGTCCTCGCAGAAGTAGACACCGCCGCGCGGCGAGACCACGACGTTGTCGGGCATGTCGAAGTCCGCGCGGCCGGTCGACTGCGCGAGCAGGACGAGCTCCCCCCCGTCGCCCGCGGACTCGATCCGGAAGATCTGACCCGCGGCCTGCGGGCCGCCGATGGTCGCCGTCATCACGACGCCGCGGGTGCCATCGACGGCGAGGCCTTCTCCGCGGGCGACGATCGCCGCACCGCGACGCTGCGCCTCGTGCCGCAGCGTGTCGTCGGCGGGCGTGGGGTCGTCGAGCGGGATCCACTCGATCTCCAGACGCTCCCCCGCGGAGAGGCCTCTCGAGGTGTCGAAGCGGGGCCGCCCCCGGACGGCGAGCGCGTGAAGCCGGCCCTGGAAAGGCCGGGCCGGATCGTCGGGGAAGAACCGGTAGACGCACCCGTCGGCGCGGTCCTCCGTCAACGTGCAACGAGACGTCTCGGGCTCGACCGCGGCCGCCTCGTGGAGGAAGCGCCCGTACCCCGAGATGCGCTCCGGCGGCGCCAGGGTGTCCGCCTCGGGATCGCACGCGAACACGTACCCGTGCTGCGGAGAGAACGTCTCCTCGCAGCTCAACCACCCCCACGGACTCGGTCCGCCGGCGCAGTTGAGCTCGGTGCCGGCGAGCACGAGGTTGCTCGAACGCACCTCGAAGGTCTCGGGGTCGAGGACGAGGCGACTGACCCCCCCCATCCCCGACGGATCGTACGCCTCGGGCGCCGGCGCTCGCTCCGCCCACGGGCCGAACGGCGTCACGCCGGGCGGATTCTCATGGTTCCGGAGCAGCGCGAGCGCGCCGCCCGGCAGCGTGAAGCACGCCATTCCATCGGGTCGGAACGGCGTCCGCAGTCCGTCCGACATGACCCGTCCGGCCTGCGCCAACACCCGGTACGAGAACCCCTCCGGCAGGTCGAGGATCCTGCGCGGATCCGGCCGGAGCGCCCCGTGCGGACCTCGCCGCCACGCGCTGCGCGGATCCGCCCGAAGGGAGTCCCAGATCCCATAGCCGCCCGCGGCGAGCACCCCTGCGCCGACGGCAGCCCCGAGGAATCGTCGGCGGCCGACGCGCGGGGTCGATTCGCTCATGCGGGCGGAAGATGGGCCTGGCGGGCGTCGAGGTCCAGCGAGGAACCGGCCCGGCCGTCCGGGTGACAGCGGGCACGCCGATGCGGTATGCCGCCGCCGTGACTGCGGACACGCCCCCCCGCCGCGCGCTCGGCACGCGCCTCCTCGAAGGCCCCCGTGCCGCGGCCCTCGTCACCTTGGTGGCCTTGGCCGTCGCCGCCGTCGCCCTCGCGCTGCCGCTGCTCACCGTCGAGTGGTTGCCCTTCGTCGACTACCCGCAGCACCTCGGGACCATCGCGGCCATCCACGGCCAGGGCGACCCGGCCTTCGCTCGCTTCTTCGTCGTCGACTACCCCCGCAGTCAGTACCTGCTCCTCTACGTGCTCGGCGATGGTCTGGCCTCACTGCTCGGGGTCGAAGGTGCGGGCCGCGCGACGGCCATCCTGTCGATCGCCTCGCTGCCCCTCTCGGTCGCGGTGTTCCTCAGGGCGCATGGTCGCCCCGCGATGCTCGGTGCCTTGGCCGCGCCCGTCGCGATGCACGCGTACGTCTTCTGGGGGTTCCTCAACTACGCCGCGGGGATGTCGCTCGGGGTCTTCACCCTCGCGATGGCCGCACGCGTGCTGCGCGCCCCGGGCCCGGGCACCGCCCTCGCGATGGCCCTCGCAGCGCTCGCCACGTTCTACGCGCACGCGCAGCTCTACGCGTGGATGGGGCTCGCGTGCGTGGTGCAGTTCGCTGCCATGATGCCCGCGCTCGGTCTGCGGCGTTCCCTGCGCGGGCTCGCGGCGTCCGCGCTCGCGGCGTTGCCCTCGCTCGCCGCGGTCGGGTGGTGGCTGCGGGCCTCCGACGTGCTCGCGCGGGGCGAGGCGGGGAGCCGGAGCGGGCACGCGGCCCAGCTCGCAGCCGAAGGCGGCGGTGCAGCGTTCGTCCCAGCGCTCGAGACGGTGCGCGGGTGGCTCTCGCACTCGTTCGACGTGTACCGCGACGGCGCGGGCATCGAGATCGCGATCGCGTTCTTCGCGGTCGTCCTGCTCGCGGTGTCGTGGCGGGGCCCCGCGTTCTCGCCGCCGTCGTCGATGGGCGTGCCCGCCGCCGAACGACGGGGATGGGTCGGCCGATTCGTCGAGTTCTGGAGCCCCGCGGGGATGGACGCAGCACCCCGCTCGTTCGCCCCCGAGGCCGTGCTCGCCCTGACGTTCGCGCTCTATCTGTTCGGACCGTTCAGCTACCGGATGATCGAGCCCATCAACCACCGGTTCCTGCCGCTCGCCCTCGCGCTGCTACCGGTCCTCGGACCGCGCGCGATGTCCCCGCGCCAGCGCTGGGGGATGCTCGTGCCGCTCTGCGCGCTCTCGATCTTCTCGGCGAAGGTGCACGCCGCGCACTTCACCGAGACCGACCGCGAGATGGGGGACCTCGCCGAGGCGCTCGACCACCTGAACCGCGGAGACCGCGTGATGGGGCTGATGTTCGACGCGCAGAGCAGCGTGGTGCCCCTGCCCCTCTACCTGCACGCGCATCAGTACTTCCAGGCGCGCGTCGGGGGTCTCGCGTGCTTCTCGTTCGTCGAGTTTCCGAAGTCGCCGGTGCAGTACGCGCCCGGCGCGGCGCCCCCGCCCTTCCCGCCGCGCTTCGAGTGGACACCCGAGCGATACGACCACGGCGTGTGGGGGGATGCGTTCGACGCGTGGCTCGTGCGTCATGCGCCGGGACGCCCGCCACCGGCCCTCTTCCGGCGGGCTGCGCCGGGCGGCGGACCGACGCCGACACCGGTCTACGAAGGGGAACGCTGGACGGTCTACGCCGCGGTCCGAGAGGCGCGCTAGATCCCCATCAACCCCAGGTCCCGGGTCCCCCGTTCGCGGGGCGGTTCGGCGACCGGGTCCGGCGCGGCCGGCGCCTCGACGCGCGGGGCGCTGCGTTCGACGTGGACGGTGACGGGATCGCGGACACTGAGCACGCGACGAGCGGTACGCCTTACGACATCCGGTGCTGGGCCATTCGCGCAGGGCGCACGTCCGGTCCGCCCGCCACCCAGCAGGTGTTCTCAGCGATCTCCGCGACAACCCCCGCCGCCAGCTTCGTCGGGGATGTGAACGGCGACGGCCGGAGCGACGGACTCGAGTTCACGCCGCGCAACCGAGACCAACGAGCGTTCGTTGGGGCGACCTTTACTTTTTGTATCGGCGACCGGTTCGGAACCTGCTGGTCCAACGGCAACGTCCCGATCAGCGCGCTCCGATTCGGCGCCCCCACGCTGCCGCTCGCGGCCACGCCGTGGACCGGTCTGCCCTTCCTCAACGGCACCCTCGCGCTGCCGCTCTGGTGAGCAGCCTGACCCGATGCGCACCGGCCGCCGGACGTGGGCGCGTCACCGCGACGACATGCCCGACGCGGCCCGTGCGATGCTCGACCGGGATGACCTCCCGTCCTCCTCCGTTCGCGCGCGCCCCATGGTCGAGTGCCGCGTTCGGCGCGGGCATCGCCCTCGCCGCGTGCGTCGGACCCACCGTCGCACCCGACGCGGCAGTCCCGCGCGACGCACCCGCGCTCCGCGACGCCGGGCAGGACGCCGGCCCGCGCTGCAGCCCCGCGACCGGCTTGCCCCCGGCGCTCGCATGCAACGGCGCCGAGGCGCTCTGCGACCGCACCTACGACGCCGTGTCTTACCCGACCACGCACAACGCGATGTCGAACGAGGAAGACCGCTGGCGACCCCCGAACCAGGGTCCGAACCTCTGGCATCAGCTCGAGGACGGCGTGCGCGGCTTCATGCTGGACACCTACGCCGCCGAGGACGGCACGCCTCTGCTCTGTCACGGCGTCTGCGGCGTTCCGTTCGGGCAGCGTCCGCTCGCCGACGCGCTGGCCGACCTGCGCGAGTTCATGGACTGCCACCCCACCGAAGTGATCACGCTCATCCTCGAGTCCCACCTCCCCGAGGCGCCCACCGCACGCGCCTTCGAGGACACAGGCCTTCTGCCGTACCTGCACGCGCAGCCGCCGGGCGCGCCGTGGCCCACGCTCCGCGCGATGATCGAGGGCGGGCGTCGGCTCGTCGTCTTCACCGAGAGCGCCGACGTCACCCTTCCCTGGCACCACCACGCCTACGCCTACGCGTGGGACAACGACTACGCCGCGACGGACGCGTCGGACTTCGACTGCGCGGTGAACCGCGGCGCGTCGGCGAACGCGCTCTTCGTGCTCAACCACTTCCTCACGGCGCCCGTCGCGATGCGCTCGCTCGCGGCGTCGGTGAACTTCGATCCCGTGCTGAGCGCCCACGTCGAACGGTGCCGCACCGAAACCGGACGGCGACCGAACTTCGTCACCGTCGACTTCTACGACACCTCCGACCTCTTCTCGGTCGTCCGCCGTCTGAACGGCCTGTGAGCCGCGGTCCGCGACGTGCGCGCCTCCGAGCCTCCGCAGGGGGCCGGCCCCGTCGCGCGGCGGCCCCGCCTCCGGAGCGTGGTAGATCCGGGCCTCCATGCGATCGCCGTCCGCTTCGCTCGCGCGTGCCTTGCCGCTCGTCCTGACCCTCGGGGCGCTCCTCGCCTTCGGAGGCGCCGCGCGCCGCTTCGCCGACGCGACGCGGCCCTCTCGGGCGGAGGGCTTCACCCAGCTTCAAGCCCCCGGCTCGACGTGCACCGCCGAGTCAGGATGGGAGCGCCGCGCCGCTCGAAGCGTCGTGCCCGAGCCCTTCGTGGCCTCGCAGGAGCGCCCCGACACGTGCTCGGTATGGCGCGCGTTCCTCGCCGCGCCACGCCCGATGCGGCTCTCGCTCGAACTCGAGGCCGAGGACGACGCCCTCGTGCTCGTCGACGGCGAGCGCTTCGTCGCGACGCCGGGTGCCCACGATCGAGCCACGCACGCCGAGACCCGAGAACTCCCGCGCGGCGTGCACCCGTTCGAGGTGCGCGCATCGAACCGCGCCGGCGAGTCGTACCTGCGCCTCCGGATGCGGGACCTGCGCGACACGGCCCCTCCTTTCGCGCTTCCGCTGGCGCGCGGTTCCTTCTTCGTCAGCCGCTTCGACGCGGAGCGCGCCGTCGCGTCCGTTCCCGACGCCGCTGCGGCCCCCGCACCGACCGACGCCCCGGCGACGGGCCCCCCCGGGCGCCCCGACGCCCCGCCCGAGGGACGCGCGCGCTCGGCCGCGCTCCTCGCCGCGCTCGGGGCGTTGCTCGCGTGGCTCGCGCTCCGCTCGTGGCGCCTTCGCTTCGCGTCGCTGCTGCACCGCCTCGCGGGCCTCGACCTGCTCGGGGCCGGCGCCCTCTCGGCGCTCGCGCTCGGGCTGCGGATGGCCTTCCTCCGGGAGACGGATCCCTCGCCCGCCGAGATGTCGCTGTGGGCCGAGGGCGCGAACGACGTCCGCAACGCGATGCTCGGCGACTGGAGCCCGGCCGCCTTCGGCACCCACGCCTCGGCCCTGCCGGTCCCGCGGTGGCTCGCCGGGCTCGGCGCGGCGATGGCCGGCCTGCAGGGCGCACGCGCGGTGTCGCACGTCCTCGGGGCGCTCTCGGTGGGCTTCGTGTACGGCGCCGCCCGCGCACTCTTCGGGCGGGTCGCCGGGCTCGGCGCGGCGCTCGTCTTCGCGTCGATGCCGCCGTTGGTCGCGCTGGGACGGCTCGCGACCCCGGACGGGGCGCTGGTGCTGTGGGGCGGCGCGACGCTCCTCTCGCTCGCGCTGCTGCTGCGCAGCCACGGCCTCGGCGCGCGGGCGGAGGCCCGCGGCGAGCACGGTGATCCCTGGGCCGCGCTCGCGCTCGGGGCCTCGGCAGCGCTCGGCCTCTTCAGTTCCGCGTCGTTCGCGTCGATGGCCGTCCCGGCCGCCCTCGCCCTCGGCTGGGCCCGACGCCGCACCCTGGCCCGCGGCACGCTGCCGGTGCCGATGCCTGCGCTCGCGTCGCTGGTGGGCACCACGCTCCTCGTGCTCGCCTTCGCGCCCCACCTCTCGGAGAGCCCGCTGTCGGCCCTGCTCGCGTCGCTCGGCGCGCCCGACGGCCGCGTGCCCGCGACCCTCTTCCTCGGGGAGCGGGTGACCGTCTTGCCGGCCTCGTATGCCGCGCTCCGCTGGCTCGTCACGACGCCGCTGCCGGTCCTGATCGCCGCCGCCGCAGGCGGGCTCGTCGGCCTCGCTCGACGACGGACCCGCGGGGCCGCGGTCTGCGTGCTCGGCGCGCTGCTCGCTCCCGCCGGGTGGGCCCAGCTCTTGAGCCGCCCGGGCATGGCGGACGCCATCGTCCTGGCCTGGGTGCCCGCGACCCTGTTGGCCGGCCTCGCAGCGGACGGGCTCGGGGCGTTCCTGCGCGCGCGCTTCCGCCTCGCCCGCAGCCCGGTGCCTGGGCGCCTCGGCGGCGCTTCGCTGCGGCTGGGCCCCCTCGTCGAGCGCATGCCGGCGCTCCTGCTCGGCGCGCTCGCGCTCGGGTCCTTGCGCGCCGTCGAGCCCTTCCCTTCCGGCTACTTCTCGACGTGGGTCGGGGGCCCCGCCCGCGTCGAGGACGCGCAGCTCTTCGACGTGTCGCATCCGCTCGACGGCATCGGCCACGCGACGGAATGGCTCAACGCCCACGCACGGCCCCACGCATCGGTGCGCTTCGACGGAATCCCCGCGGGCGGGCATCCGCGCCTGCGCGACGACCTCGCGGAGCTGCCGCCCGCCTCCCGCGCCGACACGGACTACGTGGTGCTCCGGAACCGGGTCGCAGGCGTGCCCTCGGGGCCGGGCTGTGCGCGGGTGCACAGCATCGAGGTCCGGGGCGCGCTGCTCGCGAGCGTCGCAGAGTGCGGAGGCGCGGCCCGATGAGCGCGGCGTCCACCCAAGGCCTCAGCACGGCCTCGAGGCCGTCGGTCGACCCGAAGGGGTCTCCGTCGTGCCGCCCGCACCGCTCGCCCCGGGCGACCCGCGCCGTGCTCGGCGTGGCGCTGCTGGTCCCGCTCACGGCGGCAGGCTGCGAGGTCTCGGTCTTCGGAGGCGCGCCGGTCTCCCTGCTCGGCGGCGGGTCCGTCGAGAGCGGCGGAGAGGCCCGCGCCTGCAGCGAACCCGACGACGCACGCGCCGCGCGCACCGCGCCCGGAGGGTGCGAGGACCGATGCACCATCGACGTCGTCGCCGGCACCACGGACTGCGAGGAGGTCACGCTCGGGGCGCCCCACGACGGGACAGCGCGCCTCGACCTGCACGCGGCCGACGGCCTCTCGATGACGCTCGAGATCTGCGGTCCGACCGGCACGGTGTTCGAGCTCTCCGACGCCGCGGCGCCCGCCCGGAGCGCGCACGACGCAACGATCGCGCTCGAGGGCACGACGCTCCGGGTCGACGGCACCGAGGGCAGCGGGGTCGAGACCTCGCGCGTCACGGGGTGGATCCCCGCGACGGGCTGCGTGGAGCGCACCCTCGTCGTCGCCGACCAGTTGGTGTACCTGGTCGAGAACGACGTCGGGCTGTGCGGGCCGGCCCTGCTCCGACTGATGCCCCCATCGGATGCCGAGGGCACCCCCGACGCGCTCTGGCACCTCGCCCTCGCAGGCCGCGTGGACGGCACCGCGTCCGGAGGCGGACTGCGCCGCGCCTCGCTCTGCTTCTGGTGAGTGCCGCGCGGTTCGCCCCCCGGCGACCGTCCAACCCGTCAGCGCCACACGGCGTCGAGCGCGATGCTGGCCGGGCGATGCCCCTGGAGCGGCCGCGCGCGAAGCTCGAAGCGCACCGTGCGTCCGGCGATCGCGGGCGTCTCGATCCGCAGCGGATGCATCGCGGCATCCCCCCGGGCTGGCGTCTCGATCCGCGCGATCCGAGTCCCGTCGGCCCACATCTCGAGCACCCCGAGACCCATCTCCCCGTCCGGCACGGCCCACCGAACGTCCAGTCGACGACCCGCGCGCACCGCGTCCCAGACGACCCGCCGCTCCTGCCCGCCCCGCCCGGTCGGCACCAGCAAGAGCGGCTGGATCTCCCCGCCCACCCGGATCCCCTCCGAGAGCGCGAGGCCCACCATCCCGTAGAGGCCGACGTCGAAGTGGCTGCACTCCCAGCCCATGTGCTCCCACGCGAGGAAGTCGCACGGCACCTCTCCGTGAAACACGTGCGCAGCGCGGACCGCGGTGTCGCTCGCGAGCTGGAACGGCGCGCCCGACGCGCTCGCCCGGCGCGCGCCGCCGACCGCCAGCAGCAGCGCGAACAGGGCCCCCGCGAGCGCCGCGAATCGCCGCATCCGCCACCCCAGCGTCACCCGGCGCACGAGCCGAGCGAGCGCGTCGGCCCCCACCGCCGAGGGTGCCGCGACGAGCGGCAAGGACACCGCGACCCAGCCCTCACGCAGCCCGAGGCCGGGCACGAGCGCCAGCGCGGACAGCAGGGCGAGCGCGGCCCCCGCGATGGGCGCGCGGCGCACGGCGAGCACGCTCCCGGGCACCCCGAGCGCGAGCCACGGCAGCACCATCCTCGCCGCCCCGGGCGCCGCGAGCAGCAGGGGCCACGACGTCCACGCCCCTGCCTCGGGGGCCGGCCAGAGCCACAGCGACGCGAGCGCGGCCACCGCGCCGAGCGCGGCGATTCGCGGCCGGCCCGACGACCACCGCTCGAGCGTGAACGCGCACCCCGCGAGCGTCAGCAGCGCGTGCCCGCCTTCGAGCCACGCGTCACGCACCTCCGGCAGCAGCGAGGCCGCTGCGACCGCGACGGCGGCGAGCGCAGGCGGCGCCACGTGCGAGGCGAGCCGCGTGGTGCGCGACACGAGCAGCCCCGCGAGCGCCAGGTGCAGCGCGACGACGCCGAACGACGCGCCGTTCCCCTCGAGACCCATCCGCCCCGCGAGCCCGAGGGCGCCCTGCCCCCATGCCCCCGCGCGGAGGACCCGCGCCTCGATCGACGGCCCGAAAGGCAGCGCCGCGAGGCATGCCGCCACCGTGACCGCCGCGACGAGCGCCCCTTCCGAGGCGCCGTCGCCGAAGCGCGGCCGAAGCGTCCCGCGGACCCGACGCCCGAGCGCCGCGAGGCCCGCTTCGAGGACCTCGAGCGACACCGCCATCGCCGGCACGAGCATCGCGAGCGCGGGCCAGTGGAAGCGATGGCCTTCGTACTCGTACTTCGAGAACACCACGAGGCTCGCGGCGACCGAGAACACGACGCCGATCGCGTGCAGCGGGCGACGACGCAGCAGCACGAGCAGCCCGGGCGCCCCGAGCGCGAGCGCCGTGAAGGTGTGCACCAGGCCGTAGGGTCCGCCCCAGGTGCGCAGGAATCCTTCGACAAAAGGCGTCGAGAACGCATCGAGGTGATCGGCCACGACCGGCGCGCCGTCCCTCGTCACGAGCGTCCGGTTGTAGCCGGACCACCAAGGCCGGCCGTACATCCAGGTGTTGGCGCCCGCCTGCGCGGCGAGCACGCCTGCACCGGCCAGGAGGGACCGTCGCAGCGCCGACACGTGGCCCGCTTCGAGCAGCGTCAGCGCCAGCGCCGGCAGCAGCATCACGCGGTCGGCTTGATGACCACGGCGAGCGCGACGAGCACCCCCGCGCGCGCACCCCGGCCCCCGAGCACCGCGGCGAGGCCCTGCGCGAAGAGGGCGAGCATCAGCACGTCGACCGAGAAGTCGTAGGCCGACTGCACGACGGCCGTGCCGAACACGAAGAGCGAGGTCGCGAGCGCCGCTGGCACCGGGGCCGCGAACCCCCGCGCCCATCGATGGAGTCCCGCGCCGATCAGCGCGAACATCAGCAGGTTCCAGCCGAGCGTGGCGGGCAGACCGAACGCGAAGACCACAGGGCTCGCCAGGAGCGGGTGAAGCCACGGGTGCTTCGGGAAGAACTCTCCCCTCGCCCCGAGCGCGACGTTCGACCAGCCCGGGTCCAGGTCTCGGGTCCATCCGAGCGTGCCGCTGTACCAGGAGCCCGCGAAGCGGTGCTGGTCGAGGGAGAGGTCCTCGACGATCGTCGTCGCGACGTTCGCGTAGAATCGACCGTCCCTGAACATCCAGGTGTTCGGCCTGAGCTGGGGCATGACCGACGCGACCGCCGCGACCAGCACCAGGAGGCCGACCCCGAGCGCGACGCGTGGGCTCGCTTCGTGCGGCCCTCGACGCGCGGTGACGGGCGCAGGATTCGATGCGGGAGGCGGGGTCATCGGCGCCGACCCTCCCACACCGCACGCCCGTCGTCCCGCCCCCACGCAGGGCGCCTCCGCGAGCGCCTCGAGGACCTGCCCCGAGACCACCGCGCCAGGCCCGCACCCACCGCGAGCAGCCACGCCCAACCGACCGCGGAGGAGCGCGCCGCGCCGACCCGGTCGCCACCAACCGCGCAGCCGGAAGGGGACGCCGGCACCTGCGTGATCGCCCGGAGCGCGGGCTCGAGGGGCATGCACGCCCGCACGGTCGTGTCGTCTGGCCCGCAGGTCAGCGCGCGGTCGATCTGCGAAAGTTGCAGGATCGGGCGAAACGTGGCCGCGCGGTCCCCCGATTCGCCGAGGGCGAACCCATCCAGGAACGGATTCGCACACACCAGCAGCGCGTCGCCGCGCGCCGCGACACAGCGCGCGTCCCGCACGGAGCCGACCGGCGCGAACGAGCGCCCGCCATCGTCCGAGCGCAGCAACCCGATCGGCGCAGCGGCCGCGGCGAAGGCCGTCCCATCCTCGAGGAACGCGACGCCGCCGACCGGCGCGCCGACGTCGAGGACCGAGAACGTCTCGCCTCCGTCCTCGCTGACGAGCAGGCGCGGCACGTCACCGACCGCCGCCGCGAAGAGCCGCATCGGGACGCTCGGATGCACCGCGAGCAGGCGGACGTTGCGGGTCCCCGAGGGCAGCGAGACCGGCCACGCGCGGAACCCCGCGCCTCCGTCCTCGGAGCGAAACACCCGCACCTCCCGGGACGGCCCCACCGTCGCGCCCGCGAGGTAGACGACGCGCGCATCCGACGGCGCCACCCGGATGGACTCGAAGAGGACGGCGCCCAGCGAAGGCCCCGTGGGGGCCCACGTCAGGCCTCCGTCGGTCGTGCGATGAACCGCGTTCGGCCGCCCACCGGCCGAGGTGACGGCGAGGTACGAATCGGGACCGGAGGGGTCTCGGTCCACGTCGATGACGACGGCCTCACCGACCGGCCCCGCCGGGGCCGCCCATCCGCAGCCCATCCGCTCGCCGCGCCTCAGGCCCACGAAGAGCGGAGTCAACAGCGCGCCGTCGCGGGTCACGACCAGCGGGGGATCCTCCGTCTCGAGGGCGCCGAACGCCTCGCGACACACCCAGCCCCAGGTGGCGCCGGCGTCCCGGGTGACGGCGAGGCCGAACGAGGTCTGCACCGCGAGCACCCGCGCGTCGGCAGGGTGCAACGCGACCCGCTCCACCTCGGGAAACACGCCGTGGGCCTGGGCGCGGCCGATCGCTCCGAGCCCTCCGGCCAAGGCTCCGAGCGCGAGAATCGCCATGCTCGAGAGAGCGCGCAAGGGCGTCCTCAGCGCGCCTCATCGAGGCGGGCCGTCAGAGCGTCTCGTCGGTGGACGACACCGGATCGCAGAAGACCATGTCCCCCGCGGCCGACGGGAACGTGATCATGTAGGTGATGCACATCTCGCGCGGGAACGCGAGCGGGTAGTCCTCGTTGTTGTTCCACTCGCACGTCTGCCTCAACTGTGTACCCGCGGGCAGCAAGAGCGGCGTGTCGAGTCCGTACGCGTTCGTCGGCGGATGCGATGCGTAGAGGGCCTCCCACGCATGCTCGTAGAGCGTCTCCGCGCCCCCTGCGCCATCGAGTCGCTCGAGCCGGAAGTTCGCGCCCCACTCGTGCATGTGGCCGAGCAGCATCGCGACCTGGAGATCGGTCCCGACGGTGCACACGTACGTCCGGCGAACGCGGCTGTGCGCCGGAATGTCCAGGCCCTCGTCGTCGACGACGAAGGAGCCGCCCATCTCCCGCACGTCCTCGGGGCGCGGGATGTACACCTCGGCGCGGTCCTCCACGATGCGCGGTCCCGAGACGTTGATGTAGTGAGACTGGAGCACGATCTGCGCGCCCGCGGGCACCCGCAACGCGAGCCCGTCCACGTGGAGCGGCTCGGTCGACGCGCTGGACTCCGCCGCCGTGAGCTGCCTCCAGGTCGCCATCTCCGACTCCTGGCAAGGGTGGTGCTCGGGGTCGCGCACGTTCGTCGTGTAGTAGACCGTGATGTGATGGCCGCCCTCCGCCTGGGTCCCCGTGCCGTAGGTCACGAGCAGGTCCCGGTCGAGCACGAGCGGCGTGTAGAAGCACTCGAACACGTCGCCCGTCCCGACCTCGAACGCCCCCGTCGAGAGTTCGATCCGATCGTCGAAGAGCGTCCCGCTCGGCAGCGCAGGGGCGTCGGCGCCCGGCGCGCACGAGGCGACGCACAACGCCGAGGTGACGCACAGCGCCGAGGCGCACAGCCACGGGGCCCGTGGCGTGGAGAGGCGACCGGAGTGACCGACCGACCGAGGACGCGGGACGAGACCGGCGCCGGCCATCAGAGCACCCTCGTGTTCACGGTCTCGGGCGTGCAGACCTGCATGCCGGATCCGTCGTCCGGGAAGAAGAACATCACGCCGTCGCACATCTCGCTCGGAAACAGCAGCGGGCCCTCGGTCGTGTTGTTCCACTGACAGGTCTGCCGCAGCCGCGTCCCTGCGGGGAGCACGAGCGGGGCCGCCGCCTCGTAGCGGTTGACCGGCGGGTGCGAGACGAACGCGCCCTCCCACGCGTGCTGGTAGAGCGGCTCGACCGTGCCGTCCTCGCGCACGATCTCGAGATTGAACTGCCGCCCAGCCGAGTGCATGTGCCCCATCAGGAGCACGATGTTCAGCTCCGAGCCGAGCACGCACTCGCTGACGGACTCGAAGGCGCTGCGCGCCGGGACCTCGAAGCGGTCCTCGTGCACGACGAACATCGCCGCGTACGCGTCGACCTGTGCCGGAGAGAGCACCGGCGCCGAGAGGCTGTCCTCCACGTCCATCGGCTGCGCGGACGTGTTGATGTAATGCGCCTGCACGACGATCTGCACGCCGGCCGGGATCCGCATCGCCATGCCGTCAGGCAGGCTCTGATCGTCCCCGGCCCCCGGCTCGCCGCCTGTGCCTGCGACCATCTTCCACGAGGCCATCTCCGTCTCGCTGCACGGGTGCCACCCGGGCTCGCGCACGGCCTCGGTGTAATAGAGCGTGACGTGGTGCCCGCCCGGCCCCTGCACGCCGGTGGCGCCATTGATGGCCAGCTCGCGGTCGGTCACGAGCGCGGTGTAGAAGCAGGTCAGCGACTCCGACGCCGCGGGCACGGTGAACAGGCCGGTCCGGATCTCGAGGGCGTCGGCGGTGACGATGGCCGAGGGGCCGGACGTCGTCGGCGTGGGCGCGGCGCAGCCCGCCATCGCGGCGAGACACACGGCCGCGGCGCGCGCGGGGGCCGCGCGTCGGTGGGCACGGCGCGACATCGGTGGGAACTCGGGACGTCGGGGCATCGGGGGACTCCTCGCCCCGCATGGTAAGGGAGACTTCGTGGCGTTCCAACGCCCCCCGGCCCAGGCCAGCGACGGCGTCGCGCGCGTGCGCCTTGCGGAAACGCACGAAAAGCGCGCTCCGTCGGGCCCACGACTCGTGTACTCACGACGGAATGAAGTTCCGTTCCGCGCTCGCGTTCACCTCGTTCATGCTCGCAGCCTGCGGATCCAGCGGCGCGGCCCCCGACGCCGGCCGGGACGCCTCGGTCGAAGCGCCCGCCGAATCGTGCGTCCAGCGCGGAGACGTCGGCAACGATCGCGGCATCGGCACCTTCTGCACACCGCGCGGCTCCGAGTGCGCGGAGTTCCCGCAGGCCGGACTCTGCCTCGCGCAGGTCGCGCCCGCCGAGGGCCAGTGGTTCTGTACTCGCACCTGCACGAGCGACGCCCAGTGCGGCGAAGGTGCGCTCTGCGACGGAGACGCCCGCGGCCGTGCGTGCATCCCCGCGCGCTGCCTCGCCGACCGCCCCGACGCGGGCGCCGACAACGACGCGGGCGCCGACAACGACGCGGGCGCCGACAACGACGCGGGCGCCGACAACGACGCG
>CAIKNO010000627.1 GCA_903828805.1 uncultured Sandaracinus sp.
CCCGAGAACCGTTCGAAAGCATCCACGAGGCCCCAAAAAGAAAGTCACGAAGGGCTACGCGCCTCGGACCAGCGTCCAGCGGCACGTCTCCACCGCCAAGGTCATGCGCGACGGACGGGTCCGGTGACCTTGAAAGGGATGACCCTAAAACCCCGACGGTGAGCGTACGTCGACCAAGACGATCGTCGGACGCGCAAGCCCGAGGGTCGAGCTCGCACCTCGTCAGAAACGGATGGCCCACTGCCTCCAACCGTGCATGTCCACTGAAACCCCTTTGCTCATCGCTCAGTCCCACGTCCGGCGCTTCACCCTACTCGCGATGGCCACGGGCGCTGTCCCCGTCCCCTCGGGCTCTGCGGCCATCGTCGCCGAGAACACCGTGATGCTAGGGCTCATCGGCAGTGCCTTCGGCCAGTCCATCAGCCCTGGCAAGGTCGTCGCTTCGCTGGGCACGCTCGGGACCGTGAACCTTATCGGGCGCACGTTGTTCGTGGAGGGTGCACGCCTCCTCGGCTGGGCGAGCGGTCCCCTTGGACTGCCGGCCGTGTGCGTGCTTGGCGCGGCAACCGCGGGCCTCCAAACCTGGATGGTCGGCCAGCTTGCCATCGCAATCTGCGAGGGCGGCGGCGAGGCCCTGGACGCGAATACCAGCGAAAACGTCGTCCGAGGCGCGCATCTCAGCTTCGAAGCGTTCCGAGCCCAGTCGTCTTCCGAGCGCCGCTCACGGGGCGCCCAGAGCACGCCGAGCTGACGGTCGTTCGAGCGCGGCGCGCCAAGCCAGCGGCGTCCTCTCCGTCGATCGATTCGGAACCCGTGTCCGTGGGGTCCGATCTGGGTATCCTCTCTGGGTGCCTGCCCGCAGCCCGAGCCCGCCGCTGCATCTCGGTTCGATCGAAGTCGAGCACCGGAGCGAGTCGCTCGTCACCGTTGCTCGATCGGTCGACGCCGTCGTGAGTTCGGACGACAACTACCTGTCCCACGGAGGCGGCGTTTCGGCGGCGCTCTGGAGCGCAGCGCGTGAGGTCGACACGAGTCGACTGCCCCTCCCCGCAAGCCTAGGCGACGTACTCGAAACTAGAGCAGGCCGCCTCGGCTGCGCACATCTCTACCACGCGATATCCATCGACCTCGACACAGGAGAACGAGCGAACGCCGGTCAGGTTCGTGATCTCACGGGTCGCGTAGTCGAGCGGGCCATCCGCGACGGCGTGAAGTCCATTGCAATGCCAGTCTTCGCGAGCGGTGCGGGACTGCTCGGCCCGCGCGTTGCGGCCGTCGCGATGCTCGAAGGTCTCGCGATCGCCGCCGAGTGGATGACGGTCGCCCCGGAACGCGTGGTCATCGCCACATTGCCGCGCGATGGCTCCACGGACGATGCGGTCCGTCGCGCCCTCGCGTCGATCGTGACTCGCGAGGCACTCGAACAGAAACTTGGCGAGTTCGAAATCGCGGCGGGAATCGGCGAGGCACCGCCCAAGGCAGCCGACGACCTCTCCTTGGTCGAGCGGTCTATCGACGCAGCGCTTGCCTTCGCCCGTGGATCAGCTGCCCTCCCGCGCCCCAGCGCGAGTGCAAACATCAGAGAGAAGGCGCGAGCGCTCTTCGAGCTCCTCGACGCGGCAGAAGGCCCGTCCCGTCTGCCGCTCGCTGGCCTGCTCAGCGAACTCGTCCAGGATCGGAACGCACTCGCCCATTCGGTCGACGCGCGACCTGTTCAGGCCATGCGGATCGTCGCCATGCGACAGCGGACGGCGACCTTCATCGACCTCTGCCTCGCTGTCGGCAGGCCGAATCAAGTCGTCCCGAGTCGCGACACCTCGCCAAGGGACACCTCGCTCGGAGCGTACGAGTTCGCCTCATCGGGCGTGCACGGGGTCGTTCGGGAGCAAGTCACCGCCTACGCGAAGCCGATGGTTGTGGCGCCGCTCGGTGGAGCGGTGGGTTTGATCTTCAACGCGCTGGGGAAGTCCTTCCGGAGGCCCGAGGCACCCGACAGCCCGCCTCCCTCGCCGCGCGTCGAGGTGCCGGCGATTGGGTCACTCGATGGCGACGGCAACTCGCACAACGCCCCGGTTCGCAACCTCGCACGCCTGGCGCGCGAGGTCTTCGCCGCCGCGGACCTGCAGATACTGGATGAAGCGCTCGTGAAGGCAGGATATCGAGGCTCGCCTGAAGACCGTCTCCTCGAGCACTGCGTCCGCGTGCCGCACCCCGCGCGATGGCTTGTGAACCACCTGACAGCCAGTCAGATCCGTTGGCTTCTCGAGTCCCGTGGGCGTTCCGCACCTCTGGATCTGGATTCCCCGGACCTCGCGGAGCGACTGCTGATCGAGCTCGGCTTTCCACCCGTAGGCGAGCCCCGAGGGCTTCGCCATGCCATACGAGCGCTCGAGAATGCACGGTCTCGCGTCCACGGGGTCGACGTACCCGAGCTTCGGGGCCTCATCGTCGCGTCCGGTGCCGAAGTGGAGCACGTGCTCCTCGTGCTGCTGCGCTTCGTGTCGCTGGTGGCCTTCAAGAAGCCACCTGAGGTGTTGCTGGACACCTCCCCAACGGAAGCTCGTGCGCCCCTCGCGCGTCGTGGCCTCGGAGCGTTGTTGGAACTCGTGATCACGCTGTCACGGAAACTCGCCGAAGCTCCTGAAGCCGAGCGCTTCCGGCAGGATTTCGGGTACTCCACGCTCGTTCCGAAGGGCTTCGATGCATCACGATGTGCACAACTTCGGAACCGTTTCGCCCACGATGGTCGAGAGTTCTCGCCACACGACGAGGGCCGACGTGAAGACGCGGCCGAGTTTCTACAACGCGGTCTGACATTGCTCGAGTTCCTCGCCGGACACGGCGACCGACAGCGTGTGTTCCCCCGCGTGATCGTTCCTCGAAAGATCGTGATCGACTCGTGGGATCGGCGGGTCGTCGAAGCCGACTCAGATGATGGCCCAAGTGAGTTCGTGTTCACGGACCATATCTTGCGACCTGGCCGCGTGTACTACATGCACGCATTCACCAACCCCTTCCGCATCGACCCTGTGCTCGTCGCAGCGGACGACATGGTCGAAGCAGGTGGTGCCTCGTCAGTCAGCGCGTCGGAACGACCTTGAGCGATCCCGATTCAACCGAATCGTCGCATCTCGCGCATCTGCCGGTCATACCCTCGTTGGAGCGCCGCAATCTGCAGATCTGCAAGTTCCTGGAACCGCCCTTCACCCGCCACGAACGGCTGAGCCCGTAGGCTCGGCAAGTTCCAAAGGACAGCGAGCTGGGCATTGCCTTCGCCGTATCGCTCGAAGCGTCGCACGAACGCCTCGAGCCGTTCCTCGAACGCATGTCGCACGCAGGCCCCCGACACCCAGCCGATCCCCCCCACCCGGCGCAATCGAAGCCCAAGGTCGAGATCCTCTCCGGCCGCTCGTCGGAATTCCGTCCGGAACCCGCCCACCAGCTCGAACGTCGAGCGACACACGGCTGCATTCGCGGTGACGATGGCCTGCGGCCCATGGCGGTCGAACGGCGGCCAGAGAATCTGCTCGACCGTCATGTAGTGATTCAGAGGATCGAGGTCAGGAGAGCGCGACACCCCTCCCACGGGCCCCCCCACCGCCACCACGTTCACAGGCAGATGAGCCACCGATTCGACGAGTTCCCCGAAGAACGAGGACGCTCGCGTGCAGGCGCCATCCGTGAAGTAGAGCCATCCGATGGGGCGACCTGAATCATGCCGCGCACCTGTATTCCGCGCATAGGCCGGCCCGCGGTTGGCAGGATGCCGGAGGATCGTCAGCGCTCGGCTGCGCGTCCATCCGGGCAGCATTCCGCCACCGTTGTCGTCGACGACGACGATCTCGAGGGGTCTTGGGCGGCAGGCGAGAATCGACTCCACGGTGGCACGAGCTTCATCCCAGTCTCGATACGTGGGGATGACGACGCGGAGTTGATCCAACCGAAGGGTGGACCGGCGAACGACTGCTCCTGGAGGCGGCACCGACGGCAACGACCAGGTCCACGTCATACGCCCCTCGCGAAGTGTAGGTTCGCGGCACCGGCGGGCCCATGGGCACCGTCGACGGCAGGCTGCATGCCCTGACGCGGGCTCGCGAAGGCGCCCGCGCCTAGATAAACGCCTCCGTTCCGGACGACGGCCTCGACCGCGGCCCCGACGAGCGCATCCACGGCACACGATGCGTCCGAGCGAACGACGCGGCCGCTCCACCGACCCTCGAGCGTGGTCGCGTAGGCCCGGCGAAGCTTCTCCGCGTTGGTCGCTTCGACCGTCCATCGGTCCTCGACGTTCGTGCCGAGTCTCGCGAGACGTTCGCACCGTGTGGACTCGTCGAAGTCGGTGAAGAACGTCACATCCACGGGCATCACGCGAGCTGCGATGCCATCGAGCATCGCGCCCTCTCCGCGAGCGCGTGCGCACGCCATGGTGATCGAGAAGTACCGATCGACCACCACGAAGCGGCCTGTCGCGCGCTCGAGCGGCTCCGTCTTCATGACGAGCTTCGTCACCACGCGCTCCAGGCTCTCCTTGTCGCGCTCGAGTTGCCGCTCGCGCTCGCTCGTTTGCGGCTTCTGCCGGAACGCCCCTTCGATGACGGAGAGCGCCTCGGCGCGCCAGCCCTCGATGGTCTCCGGGAGCACGGCGAGCCGCTTCGCGAGCTGCTCCACCGTCGCCTTGCCGGCGGCAGGTCGAGCACCGCCTGCCGCTTCTCCTCGACGCTGCGCTTCCCAGGTCGTCCACGCTCGCTGGGCGCCTCCGAAGGCGGCGAGCTCGCGGTCTCCTTCTGCGTCGTCGCGTTCGGGTCCTTCATCTCGGTCCTCTTGGTTCGGGTCTTCACGATGCCACGCTCCGTGACCCGTCCCCGCGCCACTCATCCCTCAGGTACTGTCAACCTGTGGGTGGGGAACGCTGTACGCAGGCAGCGATCGGGGCGTGGTGCGCCCGAAACAGCCGCGGCAACGGCACCTCACGCGACGCACGACGCACCGGCGCTGGTGTTCTTTGACGACGCGAAGCTTCTCCGCGACGACCTCGTCGACGACGTCGAGCGCGGTGCCGCCGCAGCGCTCACAGGTGTCGGAGCGGAGGAGGTGGTCG
>CAIKNO010000628.1 GCA_903828805.1 uncultured Sandaracinus sp.
CCCGTCGGTCCGGGAGACGGACGCCGAAGGGGATGCGCAGCCCGGCAGGCACTCGATTCTCATGGCGATGCGCGCTCGACGTCGCTTTGCGCCCCCGCGGCACGGCACTCCGCGGGGGCGGCCTGCGAGAGCGCTGCGCGGAAGGCGTCCCCACCGCCCTCGGCGATGCTCCGACCCGTGATCGCCGCCGGGCCGCCCAGCACCAGCAGCGTCCGGAGCGCACGAATCCCTTGATCCGCATCGATCTCTCGCGCGTCCGGACGAACGCCGCGGCGAAGAATCGCGATCGCCGCGTCGGCGCCAGGGGTCACGCAGAGGCTCTCGACGTAGCGAAGGCCGGCTTCCACGGCGCCTGCGGCCTCCGAGGGTCGACCGATGAGACCCACGACCTCGTCGGCCGCGTCCGTATCGCGTCGCCGGGTGAGAACCTCGATGGCCCGCGTCCGGACGAGCGGGGAGCCGTCGGCGAGCGCGGCCCGGAGCGCGGGGCCGGCGCCGTCGTCTCCCGCGAGGGTCGCGAGGGCGGCCGCGCGGACCATCGGCCACGGGTCGTCGTGCGCGGACCGCGTGCGGAGGGCGCTCGTGTCCGAACGTCCGGCGGCGCCATCCACGGCCGCGAGTCGGACGCGCGGGTAGGGGTCCTCGAGGCCTCTGGTGGTCGCGGCGGCGCTCCGACCGTGCAGCGCTCGGAGGGCCTCGGCGCGCAGCATCCATTCCTCGGCGCTCAGCGGGTTCTCCTCGAGCCATCCGAGAAGGGCTTCCGATCCCTCCGAGACGCGCGCTGCCGCCCTGGTCCAGCGATACCGCTCCTCGAAAGGAGCCGCGGGGTTCCAGGCGGCCCTGATGAGGGACGCTGCGAGCCGTTCCCCCCCGCTCTCCGCGGCAAGTCCGAGCGCCACGGAAGCGCGGGCGTTCGCGGACGCGGTGTCCGTCCAGCGCGCAAGCGCGGTCTCCGCCTCCGCCCCCGCGCGCAGGATGCCTCGAGCGATCGCGCGGCGAAGGTTCGGTCGGTCGGTGCCCGCCTCGGCCGCAGTCAGCAGCGCACCGATGGGGTAGTCACCGTCGCACTCGACGAGCGCCAAGGCTGCGCCCTCGCCGTCCGCCGCAGCGGCCACCTCGGCCAACCGTCTGCGGCCGTCCGAGCCCGATTGGGTCAGGCCTGCGAACGCCGCGCTTCGTACGCCGGCATCCTCGTCGGTGGCGCCGCGTGCGAGCAACTCCACGGCGGCGGGGGTCCCGACGATCTCGGGGCTGCGTGCGATGCGGCACGCCCGCTCACGCCCCCGGGCATCGAGGCGGTCCCAAGTGTTGCCGAGAGCCTCTGCGGCGGGTGCTCCGAGGCGGCTCAGGAGCGTGGCTGCACGATCCGCATCCGAGTCGCTTCGAACGATCGCGGAGACGAGGACGTCGAGGCCGCCATCGAAATCGACATCGGTGTAGGCCTCGACCTCCGCGAACCCAACCCGGACGTCGGGGGCCCCTCCGCGTTCGGCCAGCATCAGGGAGATGCAGTTCCAGGTCACCGGTTCCGGGGGCACGATCCAGACGCGCTCCACGCCGGGTGGGATGGTCACGCTGAATCGCGGTCCCGCCTCGCCCGCCAGCACGAGCCGGGTCGGCAGCCGGGCGCCTTCGACTCCCGGTGCGGTGAGTGCGAAGGCCCGGATCGGCCGGCCGGCGCCGAAGCGCAACACGGCGAACTCGTGCTCGCCGGCGCCTCCGCGCCCTTCGATCCACGCCGAGTCCAGGTTCCCGTCGACGAGCGCGCGTGGCGGCTCCAAGCGCGACTCGTCTTCCCCAGCGCCCATCCGGCTCGAGGCCGCCACAGCGGTCAGCGCTCGAAGGAGCGGCGCCCGGCTCGGGCCCGGGCTGAGCGCGGCAGCGACGAGGGGTTGCAGCTCGTCGGTCAGGGAGCCTCGACGCAGGTCGACCGGTCTCAAGGTCAGGGACGATGGATCGAGCGCCCGCGGGTAGAGCAGAGCGGGCGGCTCGCCGCACAAGCCCACGCCCTCGTGTCGCCTCCCCACCACGACATCGGGTCGCCCGTCGCCTGTTCGGTCCTCGGTCTCGATGGCGTCCGCCGAGCGTTCGCCGGGGTCTCCGCGCATGCTCAGCCTGCCGGACCACGCAATCTCCGGATGCCCGTTCCGCATCACCACGAGCGTCACGGTGTGGCCCTCCGATGTCTCGGCCCAGATGAGCGCGACCCGCCGCTCGGCGTCGATCGACACCGTCTCCACGCGGGCCGACGACAAGGTCCCGGACAACGTGGCCGTGCTGGCACGGCGTCCCGTGCCCACCACGACATGGGTGTCGCTCCCGTCCGAGGTGACCTCGACCGCCACCGGGGCGGACGAGGTGCCGAGCGTCGCGGTGTCCCTGAAACGGATCGGCTGAGCCTTGACCCGGGTGGCCTGCGGCCCGACGACAAGGGCGAGGAGCAGGACCGCGGCGTGCGCCCGAAGGAGGAAGTGGCGGCCCGAGTGGCCATGGTCACGGTCGTCGGTGGCCGGTCGAGGTGCCGGTCGGGACCCGCACGCAGGGGGGGCGCGGCGGCTCTTCGCCGACCGCGAACGCACCAAAGTGTTGTAATTTTCGTCGCGCCGGAGTATTCGCGCCTGCGGTTTGGAATCGATGTCCGCGGAGGCCTCGCCAACGATTGATGGGGCCCAAATGCCCTGATGGCCCCGCACCGCGAGCGAGGAGCCGTTCCGGATGCGGACCACGACCGGTGGACCGGTTCGGTGAGACCGGGGCTCCGAGACCCTGAGAATCGTTTCGAAGTCGATGTCCACGTCGGAACCCTCGTCCACGCCAAACCCCTTCGCCGAGCCTAGCTTCATCATGCGACCCCTGCGAGCCAACCCTTCCGAGGTGAAACCGTGACCAAGCGCGCACCAACTGGCACTTCGCGTGCAACGTCAGGGCCGACCGTGCGGGTTTCGTCGACCTCCAAGTCGGAGGACGCGAAGCCGGTACGGGCTGGAGCGAACTTGGAAACCAGGTCGACCGCGATTCGAGCGCCTCGCCCGGCCACTGGCCGCGAGGGAATGGCCAAGACCGCAGACAGGTTGGAGTCGCCGATGGAAGCCACCCTCAAGTCCAAGCCGGTGCGAAGCTCCGCCGCAGCGCCGGCCGGCGCGACCGAAGTCGGGGCTGCACGAGCGAAGGGGGCGGTCGCCGCCGGCGTATCGTCCCGCGCTGCGGTGGGAACCTCTCCCGCGACCGGGGCTGCCGTCCCTGATTCTCGAACGGGGTCTTCAGGCGCGGGCGGCGGCGGCAGCAAGGCCGCGACGGCAGGATCCGCCGGGCCCTCGCCGGCGTCCAAGGCGACGGGGGCCAAGGCCTCCGGACCGAAGGTCGATGCGGGCAAGTCTTCGGCATCGAAGGCCGCACCCGCCGCCCGAGAGGCCGCCCGAGAGGACGACGAGGGCGACTCCGACGGCAAGGATGAGCCGTCCTTCGACGACGAGCCCAACCCCGAGCAGCTCGCGGAGGCCCAGGCCGAAGCGGAGAAGGCGCTCAAGGAAATGGAGCGCCAAGGCGGGGGCGATTCGACCCTGTCCCGCTACTTCCGCGAGATGGCCTCGCACCGCGTCCTCACGCCTCAGGAAGAGGTCGAAGCCGCCAAGGAAGTCGAACGGCTCGAGATCGGGTTCTGGGAGGCGTTGCTCGGGTATGCACCGGCGCTCGAGACGGTCGCGACGACCATCGAGCGGTTCGTGATCGAGCAGCCGCTCCCCGACCTCGGAACACTCCGCCGGCTGGCCAAGCTCGCGGCGCGAAGCAAGCCGGCGGGCACGCTCGCCCGCAAGGATCAGGACCGTTGGGACGCTGCGGCGACCGCACTGTCGACCACGATGCGCGCGCTGGATTCGGACCGCATCTTCGTCAACGAGTCCGACCGCGCCGTGCATCGGGCCGCGGGCGAGTTCGCCGCCGAGCGGGACCTCGTCGCCGATGGCGTCCAGCTCACCGCCGCCTTCCGAAAGTACCTCCAGGCCGTGCGCCGCGCCCGCGACGCTCAGCAGGCATCGAAGAACCGTTTCGTCGCCGCCAACCTTCGCCTCGTCGTGTCCATCGCCCGCCGCTACAACCGCGGACGACTTCCGCTCATCGACCTCATCCAGGAGGGCAACATCGGCCTCATGAAGGCCGTCGAGCGCTTCGATCACAACCGCGGTTACCGCTTCTCGACGTACGCCTCGTGGTGGATTCGACACGCCATCTCGCGCGCCTTGGCGGACAAGGGACGGGCCGTTCGTATCCCGGTGCACATGCTCGACACGTACAACCGGGTCGCGCGCGCCACGCAGGCCATCGCGACCCGAACGGGGGCCGAGCCCACGCCCGAGGAGCTCGAGAAAGAGACCGGCATCGCGGCCGAGAAGCTCGAGAAGATCAAGGGATACTGGGCCGAGACTCCGTTCTCGTTGGACCGCCCCGTGAACGACGAGGACGGCCGAAAGTTCATCGATTTCCTCGAGCAGGAGAACGTCCCGACCCCGTTCGAGCAACTCGTCAGCAAGACGTGGAGCGACGAAGTGCGGCGGTTGCTCGACACGCTGTCGCCCATGGAGGCACGGATTCTTCGTTGGCGCTTCGGCCTCGACGACGAAGATGAGCTGACCCTCAAGGAGATCGGCGACAAGTACAACCTCTCTCGCGAGCGCATCCGCCAGCTTCAGGAGCAGGCGCTCGCCAAGATTCGTCGTCAGATCAAGGAATGACCGGCGGCGCCGCGGTCCGTGGGGCGACCGGTGGGCCCGCCCCCCGCCGCGGGACACGAGAGCCCTGACGACCTGCCGGCGTCGTCCGGCCTCGGGACGTCGCGCGCTTGCATGGTGAACCTCAGCGCCGAGCCGGCTCGGCCCAGAGGTGGGTCGCGATGGTCCCCGCGATGCCGTCACACAGCCCCCGGGCTGGCCCGTGTCGTCCGGTCACCCCGTTCGCGATGACGCTGAACACCACGGCCCGGCCGGCCTGGGGAGCGAGGACGTAGCCCGAGAGGGCGATGGCGTTGTCGAGCGTGCCTGTCTTGGCACGGACGACCCGAGGGTGGGGCAGGTCTCGAAAGCGGGACGCGAGCGTCCCGTCCACGCCTCCGATCGCCAGGTGGGCGAGGTACTCGTCGCGTATTCCGGGATTCTGGTACACCCACGACAGCAAGCGCGCGAGGTCGCCTGTGGCGATCTGGTTCCCGCGGAACAGCCCTGAGCCGTTGATCACCCGGACCCCGGCGGGGTCGACCCCGGCCTCTCGGAGGACATCGCCGACCGCCGCCACCGAGTCTTCCACCCGGCCGGGCGCGTGCCGCTGGGCCCCGAGGACCCTGAACACCATCTCCGCGACGAAGTTGTCGCTCTGCTTGCCCATGGCGCTCACCACCTCGGACAGCGGCTCGGACGCGTGCTGTGCGAGGACCGCGACATCGGGTGGCGCTGGGCCGACCCGGACCGCATCGCCGGCGCGAATCCCCGCCGCGCCGAGCGCGTCCCGCAGCAGGTGCCCCGCCCAGGCAAGGGGGTTCTCGATGCGACGCCTGTACGACACGCCGGTGATCCCGGACGGGATGGACCCGCGAAGGACCAACTGCATCCGCCCGCCCGCGTCCCGCTGCGTCGCGACGATCGACGGGGCCCCGCCCTCGGAGGTCGAGACGGTGCTGTCCAGCGCGAAGTACCCCGCGCCGTCCAGCCTCACCCGAGCCGCGGCGCCTGGTGAGGCTCCGGGCAACACCCGGAGCACGTACGCGTTTGCATCCACCGAGACCGCGCCGGTGGCCGCTCGAAACGGAGCGATCTCGCCGGGTTGCTGCTCGAAGGCGGGGGGCAGCAGCTGCCCATCGAAGTACGACGCATCCACCACGATCTCGCCCACGCGTCGGACGCCGTGGTCCGCGAGATCGCGGGCGAGTTCGACGAGGTCGCTCTGACGCAGTGAGGGGTCTCCGAGCCCGCGCAGCACCAGCGTCGCGACGCCATCGCCTTCGACGCGACCGTAGAGGGCGGTGCGCATCCTGAACTCGGGCCCCAGGCGAGCAAGGGCGGCCGCCGCCGTCACGAGCTTCTGATTGGACGCCGGGTTGAGCGCGAGGGCCGGCTGATGGGCGAAGAGGACGGTCCCCGTCGCGGCGTCCAGCACGCTGACGCTCACCTGGTCGCCGAGCGCGGCGTCGTGGACCAACTGCTCCACCGTCGCGGTCCAGGCCGGATCCGGGGCCACCTGGGCGCGGGCGTCCCTCGCGAGGGTGGACAGCGCGAACAACAAGCCGAGGAGGGGCACGGCGCGAAATCGACTCACGTCCGCGACCCTAGCGCACATTCCACGTTCCGAGGACGTGCTACATGCACGCGCCATGATCCTTCGCGATCCCGTGCACGGACTGGTGGAGTTCGAGGGCGACGCCGAGCGCGTGGTGTCCGCCCTCATCGACACCCGCGAGGTGCAGCGACTGCGTCGCGTCCGGCAACTGGGGCTGACGTCCCTGGTCTTCCCGGGCGCCGAGCACTCGAGGTTTGCCCACGCCCTCGGGACCGCGCATGTGATGTCGCGTCTGCAGGCGCGACTCCGCGGCCAGCAATCCGTGCTGCCGTCCGAGCTTCGTCTCGATGACGAAATGGAGCGCGACGCGCTTGCCGCGGCGATGCTCCACGACCTCGGTCACGGACCGTTCTCGCACCTCTTTGAGGAAGTGCTGCCGCACGCGCGCCCCCACGAGGAGTGGACGGTCGCGATGCTCCTCGACGATGCGACGGAGGTGCACCGCGCCCTCGCTCGCCTCGACGGTGGGATGCCGGAGCGCGTCGCGTCGCTCATCCGCGGAGACCATCCGGTGAAGTGGCTCGCGTCGGCGGTGAGCGGGGTGCTGGACGTCGACCGCTGCGACTACTTGCTGCGCGACTCGCATGCCACCGGGGTCGAGTACGGCATCTTCGATCTCGACTGGCTCCTTCGCGCCCTCGTCTTCGCCGAGTTGCCCCTCGACGGTCCGGCGGGAGACAGGTGGGTGCTCGCCATCGAGGGGCGCAAGGGGTTGCCTCCGATCGAGGGGTTCTTCCTCGCCCGTCACTTCATGTACGGACAGGTCTACCATCACAAGGCCACGCGTGCGGCCGAGTGCTCGGTGCGCTCGATCTTCCGGAGGGTCGCCGAGCTCGTTCGCGACGGCCGTGCGCCTGAGGCCGTGCCCGACGCGCTGCGCGCCGCAGTGCTTGGAGATCCGCTCTCCCTCGAGGACTACCTCGAGCTCGACGATGCGATGCTGCAGCACGCGCTCGGACGTTGGTCGCGCGACCGAGACCCCCTGCTGGCGGACCTGGCGGGACGTCTGCGCAGCCGTGTCCTTCCGAAAACCGTCCCACTGCCTGACGAGCCGGGCTCGGAACAAGGCTGGTCGCGGGCGGTCGAGCGGGCAGGCGCCATCGTTCGAGCACGAGGCATGCGTCCTGACCTCTTCGTGTCGCTCGACGTGGCCACGGACGTTCCCTACGAAGAGCCGCCGGAGGATCCCCGGGCGGGACTGCACGTGATGCTGCGACACCAACCGCTCCGTCGACTGGGGGACATCTCGTTCCCGCTCCAGAGGCTGCGGAATCAAGCGATCGTTCGCGCGCGCTTGTGTTTCCCCGCCGAGGTCCGGGACGAGGTGCGACGGGCCATCGAGGAGGTCCTGGCGTGATGCGATGCATGGGGATGGTCGCCGTGGTGACCCTGTTGCTGGCTCCCGCGTTGGCCGAGGGGCAGCGAAGGCGTCGCGTGCCACCGCCGGAAGCGCCGGTGACGTTGTCGCTCTCGACCTTCGAGGACGGGGCGATGCCATTCCGGCGAGTCCTCACGGTGCACGCGTCCGCGGACGTCGAGGTGGCCCTCGACCGTCGGATGCTCTGGCTCGAGGTCCGCGCCCCGGGGGCCCGACGTCCGCTGGTGTGTGAGCACCCCGAGCGCCCAGCCGCCGCCGTTCCCCTCCGGTCTCTCTCCGCCGGCCTGTCGTGGTCGGAATGGATCGACCTTCGTGAGTACTGTTCGGGCCGCGCGCGCTCGGCGCTTTCGGGTGGGGCCGAAGTCACCGCCCACCTGGGACGGCCCACGCGCCGCCGCGGGCGCAGCGTCGTCCGTTGGGGCATGCCGTCCGCCGAGGCCTCGGAGCTGCCCCGATTCACCTTCACCGTTCCCCCGGTCCCGCCGACCCCCGACCCCGACCCGTCGTCCGAACTGCGGGTGGTCGTGGCCGACTCCGACGCCTCGAACGGTCGCGCAGTCGTGGTTCGCGTGGGCGTGCTGGGCCGCCGTGCCGGCGTCCGAGCGTACGTTCGCGCCGACGGAATCCGCTTCTCCGTGCGAGGCCCCGACGGGACGTCGCGCTGCTCGATGGATCCCGGTGGGGGCGCGCCGACGCCCGATCTGTTTCGGACGTTGCGTCCGGCGGCGGGGTTTCAGTTCACGCTCGATGCAGCGCAGTACTGCGGCGATGCGTTTCGTGAATCCGGGGTCTACGAAGTCTCCGCGACGGTCGAACTCGACCAAGACGGCGCGGCCTACGGCATCGATGGCGTCGTGGGAACCTTCACGAGCGCTCCGGGGGTGATCCGCGTTCGCCGTGGGGCCAGCGGTCATGTCCCTCGCCCGGTCCAGGCGGAGTCGCGACGATGAAGGATCCCGTCGCGCGCGGCCTCTCGTTGGCGGCGCTCGCCGTCGGGCTCACGGCCCTCATCGTGGCCGTCTCGGCGGCACGGACCTCCGACCTGCGGCAGCAGGAGATGCGCGCGCTGGGCGTGCGGATCGAGCGGGCGCTCGCGGGCGTCCGAACCACGCCGGTAGGTCCGCCTCCGACCTTCGACGACACCGATCGCTGAGGGCCTTCGACGTGGTGGTTCTGCGGCGTTGAGTCGGGAACTTCTCTGAAGTACAACGCCTCGGGGGCGTGAGCATCGAATGGCGAAGATCCTCGTGGTCGACGATCAGCGCAACATGCGCACGACCCTGTCGCTGATGCTTCGAAGCGCCGGCCACGTGGTCGAGGAGGCGGACGGGGGGCAGACGGCCTGCGAGCGTGTGCGCCTCGACGGTTTCGACCTCGTGCTCACCGACCTGCGCATGGGCGGAAAGGATGGCCTCGAGGTCCTGCGACACGTCAAGGACACGGCGCCGACGACGGAGGTCATCGTGATGACCGCGTATGGAACCGTCCAGACCGCGGTGGATGCCATGCGCCTCGGCGCCCACGACTACTTGCAGAAGCCGTTCGAAGAGGAGGAACTGCTCCTGAAGGTGGAGCGCGCGGTGGAGCGGCGGCAACTCGCTTCCGAAGTGCAGGCGATGGCGGTCGAATTCCGCGAGCGGTACGGGTTCGACAACATCATCGGTCGGTCGGCGTCGATCCGAGAACTCCTCGGCCGGATCGTCCGGATCGCGCCGACCGACACCACGGTCCTGGTGACGGGTGAGAGCGGCACGGGCAAGGAACTCGTCGCACGGGCCATCCATGCGAACTCGGCGCGATCCGACCGTCCGTTCGTGAGCGTGAACTGCGCCGCGATCAGCGAGACGCTCCTCGAGAGCGAGCTGTTCGGACACGTTCGGGGCGCCTACACGGGTGCGATTGCGACCCGGAAGGGTCTCTTCGAGGAGGCGAACGGAGGGACGTTCTTCTTCGATGAGATCGCGGAAACGCCGCCCGCGTTTCAGGCGAAGCTGCTTCGTGCGATCCAGGAGGGCGAAATCCGTCGACTCGGCGACAACCGACCGGTGCGCGTCGACGTCCGGATCATCGCGGCGACCAACCAGGACCTTCATGAGGCCATCGCGGACAAGCGATTCCGTCAGGACCTGTACTACCGGCTCAACGTGGCCCGCTTTCACTTGCCTCCACTGCGCGAGCGGCGTGAGGACATCGGCCTGCTCGCGGGCTTCTTCAAGGACAAGTACGCACGGAAGATGCGTCGCCCCGTCGTGTTCAGCGAGGGGATCGCCGACTACCTTCAGCGATACGATTTCCCCGGAAACATCAGGGAACTCGAGAACATGGTCGAGCAGGGGGTCGCCCTCGCAGTGGACGGGCGCGTCCGACTCGAGGACATCATTCCGCTCGAGGCTCCCGTCCGGCTGTCGGCGATGCAGACGCCACCCGGAGGAATCAACACGGGCCTCGGCCACACCCTGCAGGACGTGGTGGACCGCGCCGAGCGAGACGCGATCGCCGCCACCCTGCGAGACCTCGACGGAAACAAGGAAAAGGCGGCGGAGGCCCTCGGGCTGTCCGGAACGACGCTCTGGCGCAAGATGAAGCGCCTGAATTTGCAGTCCTGACGGGCCGGATTGCAGGAACGAAATCGCGCGGACGCGGGCGGGGCGGCCGCTTCGCCTGCGAAAAAGCGAGGCGCATCGCATCGCGCGCCTGGCATCGCATTCGCCTTGGGGGGAGGGCGGAGGCCGCGCTCCGCGGTTGCCCCTCAGCCAGGCGGGGCGCGGCATCTCCGTCGTCTTGCGGCGCCATCGGGCGGGGCGCCCCGGCGGCCGGAGCGACGACCGAGCGTCGCCGCGGAGCGAGGGGGCGCGCGGGTTCGCGCCGACGCTTCAGGCGTCCGAGACGAAGCGGGCGTGGAGGGCTCGCACTGCGCGATCGACCTGTGCTTCCGCGACCAGGGCATCGAGCCGTGCGCCGGCCTGGGCGATCGATGCGGGCAGCACCTCCGCGGCCGTCAGCGCAGCGAGGGCGGCGCCCACTTGGACGGCCTGGTCCACGCCGACGACGCTGGCCGAAGCGAGACCGCTTTCGAGGGTCATCGAGGGCGCGCATGCCTCCATTCGCGCCCTCGCGGCCTGCCAGTCCGGAGCGAGCGAGGTCGCCATCACGCATGACGCGCGGCCTCCATGGACCTGGACGTCCCGGACCGGCAGCGCGAATGCGTCGGCGACGGCCAGCACCTCCGACAGCTGACCGGGATCCGCGAACCAGGCGCGAACGACACCGCTCTGGCCCACGACGGCGCGGATGGTGTCCGGGACCTCGTGCTGGACGATGGTCTCGCGACCTGGGGCGAACGTCGCCCGCGCGTGAATCCGGATCCCCGCCTGCCGGGCGAATTCAACGGCATGCGCGTTCAGGACCTTGGCACCGACCGCGGCCATCTCCTGCATCTGCTCGTACGTCAGCGCGGGAAGGTGTCGGGCGTCCTCGACCACCCTCGGATCCGCCGTGTAGACGCCATCGACGTCGCTGTAGATCTCGGCCCGCTCCGCGCCGAGCGCCGCGGCGAGCGCGACGGCGGTCGTGTCGCTCCCCCCGCGGCCCAGGGTGGTGATCTCGCGGCGGTAGCTCATGCCCTGGTAGCCGGCGACGATCACGACCTTGCCGCGGGAGAGCTCGTCCTCGATGCGGTGCGGTCGCACCTCGATGATTCGCGCGTCGAAATGCCGATCGTTCGTGATCAGGCCGCTCTGCGACCCGGTGAACGAGATGGCGGGCTCGCCACGCTTCTGGATCGCCATCGAAAGCAGGGCCATGGAGACCCGCTCTCCCGTCGAGAGCAGCATGTCCAGTTCACGTCGGGGCGGCGTGTCATCGACCTGCTTCGCGAGCGCGAGGAGTTGATCGGTGCTCTTGCCCATCGCGCTGACGACGACGACGACGTCATGGCCCTCTCGACGCGTGGCGACGACCTTGTCCGCAACACGCCCGAGCTTCTCGACGTCCGCGACGGAGCTTCCGCCGTACTTCTGGACCACGATTCCCATCGCCTACCGACCCTTGCGCGTGGGCTCCGAGGCATCGGGGCGGCCCGCCGAGTCGACGGTACCACGCCCGGGCCGCTCGCCCTCGAATGTGGCGAGGCTCGGCGAGGTCACGGCGCGGCGTCCGGTCCGCGAGCGTCTGTCGATCCCTTCACGTGATGCGGGCCGACAGGATAGGCTCCCCGATCCGTGGCGAATCCAGCTCCCAGCCTCGACCCGATCGAGTCCGCCATGGCGGTGTTTCGTGGTGAACTGCGCGGCTCCTGGAAGGTGGATGGCGGACTGGCGAGTGACCTGACGGCCGAGTCCCGACCCGTGCTCGTGTCGCTCGACGAGGTGCTCACCGTCGCAGGCGACGACCCGACGTCGATCGAGTTTCGGGAGCCCCTCGCGCTCGCAGGATTGCTCGGCCGGCGGGCCGCGGTGCTCGACGGCTCGCCGAGGCTCACCGCACAACTGCCCGAGGCCCTCGCTGCCGCCCTCCAATCCCTCGGCCGGCCCGTCGCGGGGGCGGTGATGTCCGCCCTACGAACCGTCATCTTGGAGGCGTACTGCGTCGCGCGCGAAGAGCGGGTCCGCGCAGAGATCGGGCTCCGGGCGGCGTCGGCCGTGGCCGCGCAGCCCATCGCTCCGCGATGTTGGGCGGTGTTCATCGGCGGAGAGCCGGATCCCGCGACACTGGAGCGGGCCCTCGATCGCGTCGGCCGACGGCTCCTCGATGACAATGCCGGGTCGTGTTGGGTCCACGTGGGGGTCGGTGCCGAGGCGGATGAGGACCTCGCGGCGCCCGTCCTCGGCTTCGCTGCGACGTGTCGGCTCGTCGGCGCCCTCGCGGTGTTCACCGGCGTGCCGACGGCTTGGCCGAAGCCGGCAGATGAACTCGGATGGGTTCTGGAAGAGCGGATGGACGCTGGGGTGGGGCGGGCGCTGGCGGAAGTGGGCCTCTCGATTCGAGAGGCATCCCCCATCGTCAGTCGGCTGCGCCGGCTTCTGGCCCCCGGCCCGCCCTAGGCGTCGCGTTCACTCGCCGGCGGTGTTCGCGCCCACGTCGGTGCTGGCGACGTCGGCCCGCCCCGGTTCTGCGGAAGCCGCACGGATTCGGACCAGTTCTCTCTGCGCTGCGGCGCGGGCGGTGGGTCTCCTGGCCGCACGCCCCAGACTCCGCTCCGCGGACGAGAGTTGGCCCAGCCGCCTCTGGCATTCCGCCAGCGCGAGAAGCATCTGGCCGCTGCGCGACGGGTCCTCGACGCGGTCCGCCCACGGTTCGAGCTCCCGTACGCAATCCGCGTACGCGCCCCTTCCCGTCGCGATCCGCGCCCTCTGCCACGCGGCGTCCGCGAGCGCGTCGGGCCCCCCCGTCGCCAGCGCTGGGCTCGCGGTGCTGCCTGCCGCGCGGCTCGTCGAAGGTTCCGCCGCTGGGGAGCGCGGAGGAGGAGCCGCGGCGAGGTCGGACGCGCCGCCGGAATCGGCCGAACGCAGTTCCGCGGACGCCATCGCGGGTGCGGCCCTCCTCACGCTGGTGACGGGCGGAGCCGCCGCGGCGGGAGGCGGCGGCGACGCGCGCTCGGCAACGGCCACTGCGCTGCGCGCGGTACCCGTGCCGGAAGATGGGGAATCTCCGAGCCGGTCGGTCGCGGTTCCTGCCGCGGGCAAGCGCCCGGCGATGGCATCTGCGCCCCCGAGCGCGCGTGCCACCGTTCCGGGCCTCGAGGGTGCAGGCCCCGAAGGAATTCCCTCGGCGGTCTCATCACGCTCGGGGACGGCCGCGGCACCCTGGGCCTGAAGGAGTTGTGGTGCGAGTTCGAGCGTGGACGGTTCTCCGGGGGCAGGCTCGTTCGGTTGGCGTGCGGCCGGCGCGGGAGACGCGGACGCCATTTCGCCTTCCGATCGTGACGCTGCAGAGTTCCGGAACGCCTCGGGGGGCTCGGCCTCGATCGGGGGCGAGCCGGAACCCGGCACGACGCTCGCGGGGGCCGACGCTGGTCCCAGGGGCGCCGCGGGCGTGCCGTCCTCTGGTGCGAACGGCGTCCCCTCGAGGGGCACCATCCGGTGGGTGCGCGGATCCAGGCCGAGCCGGAGGCGTTCCGCGGGTTCGAGCGCTCCGGAGATCGCCGCTGTCCGCGGCCGCTCAGAGTCCACGATCGTCTCGTCTCCTCCTCCCTCATCGGGAGACCGGAGCCGCGGCACCGACCACAGACCAATTCCGACCGTCAACAACAGCAGCGTCGCCATCGCGGCTTGAGGTGCTGATGCGACCGAAGCGAGCCACCGCAACCAGTCGGCCCAGGGAGAACGGCTCGGCTCGCGCCTTGCCGCCGGGATGGCCACGCGGCTCTCGAGGTCTTGCGCGGCCGTCCGCTCGGCGAGCGCATGGGCTTCCGCGGCGGCGACGAGGGCGGTCAGGATGTGCGTTGGGGCGTCCGGTCGCGGCATCTCCGAGGCGAGCGTGCGGGCCGTCGTCAGGCGGGCGAACGATCGCTGACACGCTTCGCAGCCCCCCACGTGAGCGCGAACCGACGGCACGTCGGCTTCATCCAACTCGTCGTATGCGAGATCGAGCAAGAGGGCTTCGACCTCGTCACAGTCCATCGGTCGTGCAGGGGCCTGGCTCACCTACTTCAACTCCCGCGCGTAGTCCTCGTACTCGGCGAGTGCCCGCTGGAGACGCTCGAGAGCGTACCGCATCCGGCTCTTGACGGTGTTCTCGGGGACGCCGACGACGTCAGCAATGTCCTTGAAGGGCATCCGCTCCAACTCTCGGAGCAGGAACACCTCCCGTTGATCGTCCGGCAGGTCATCCACCGCGGCCTGGATTCGAGTCTGCAGATCCTGGCCGATCACGGTCCGGTCCGCGTGGGGACCGTCGCCGGCAACCCGGTCGAGGAGGCTCGCCGGCTGCCCTTCGCCGACGGCCGCCAAGGGGGCGTCGAGCGAGCGATGCCTTCGGAACACCATCTTGCGTCCGGTGTCGATGCACAGGTTCCGCGCGAGCGTGTAGAGCCACGTGCTGAACTTGGAATTGCCCTGAAACTCCTTCGATTTTTGGATGACCTTGAGGAACACCTCCTGGAGAAGTTCCTCCGCGGTGTCACGGTCGCGAGTGGAGCGCAGGATGAAGTTGAACACCGGCCTCTGGTACCGCTTCAGGAGTTCCTCGAACGCCGCCGTATCGCCCGTGTGAAAGCGCTCGATGAGCTCTTCGTCGAGCGCCCCTTGGGCCGCGGCCATCACCACGGGCCTCCGGCCGCACCTTGCTGGCGGCTCGGTGGACGGTCTAGACGTGCGTCGAGCGGAAACGGTCTCATGAAGACGGGCCATTCTACCCGCGTCGCGACGCCGACGGCGAGTTTGACGCCGCCATCGTGCGTTGACCCCCCCGCAAGGCGTTGGTATAAGACGCGCCACGGGTACTCCCCGTGGGGGCCGATCTGCGTCTTATGGCTTCGTTTCTCAGGCAGAGGGCGTGTGAGCTGGTCCTCGGCCCGCACGGAAGAGGAGATGGCATGCGCAGGGTGATCGCGCTGTGGGCGTCCGTGGTTGTCGCCACTCTCATCGGTGGACTGGCCGTGGCCCAGGACGCCGCGACCGAGGTGGCCGCCCCGGCCTCTGGCTCTCCAGTCGAGGCTGTCGCGTCGCCCGCGGGCGCGGCCGTCGAGTCCGGCTCCATCAATCCTCCGCCCGACGACATGGATGCGGGTACGTATGCCGTGCGCTTGAGGGACCTCGAGCAGCGCATCGACGCGCTCAAGGAGCAGATCTTCCGCAGCAAGGCGCGTCTCTCCCTCCTGGCCGAGACGGTTCTGGGAGGGGTTGTTGCCGGTGCCCAGGCGGTGGTGGTCCACGAGAACCGGATGAGTTCCTCGTACCGTCTCGTGAAGGCGGTGTACGCGTTGGATGGCGCCAGGCTTTTCAGCAAGGCCGATGAGGAAGGTTCTCTCGGGGAGCAGTCCGAGTTCGAGATCTACAACGGGTCGATTGTTCCCGGCGAGCACAACATCACGGTGAACCTCGAGTACCGCGGCCACGGCTACGGAATCTTCTCGTACTTGAAGGGATACCGGTTCCGCGTCCGCTCGAGCTATACGTTTTCGGCTCCCGAAGGAAAGCGAATGACCATTCGAGTCGTCGGCTACGAAAAGGGAGGTCCGACGGCCCCTCTCGAGGAACGTCCAGCGGTTCGCTACATCGAGCGCCTCGAGGGCACTTCTCGGGGCGGCGAGGACGGAGCGCCCGCGGGCGGCTCTGCGGGTGGCACCGGGGGCGAAGGGAGCGAGTGATGTCCATGCAGCCGCTCGCGTGGCTGCGTGCGGCGGGACTGGTCGTCGCACGGGCCGGCACTCCGCGCATGCTCGCGGCCTTCGGGCTCTTCGGGGCCGCCGTTCCTGCTTGGACATCTTCTGCCTCAGCCCAAGACCTCGGCGCCATCGGCCGAGAGCTCGTCGACCTCGAGGGGGCGACGAGCGCGCTGTCGGAGATGACCCTGCAGCAGTCGGCGTTGCGCAGCCCCACGTTCGTGGAGGAGCGCCTCACCGATGGCGAACTCTTCTACCGGCTGCAGGACTACATCCGGGCGTCGATCATCTTCACGGACATCGTCGAGAATCACAGCACGCACGCAGCGTTTCCGGATGCCCTCTACTTGCTCGGCGACTCCCTGTTCAGGGCGGGCGACTACCTCGGGGCGCGCAGTCGTTTCCGAGAAATCCTGGAACGATCGGGAGAGCGGGCGTTCCAGGCGTACGTCCAGCGTGCGCTGGGTCGGCTCATCGAGATCGCGATACGGACCCGCAACTTCGACGGGATCGAAGACGTGTTCTCCCGGTTGAACCGCCTCCCACCGACGGAAATTGAGGCGGCAACCGCGTACTATCGCGCCAAGTACCTGTACAGCCGCGCCGTTCCGGTCGACGACGTGCTGCGCAGCAGCATCGGAAGCACCGACACGGGCCGACCGTCGACGTCCGCGGTCGACCTCGCCGTGCTCGAGCAGGCGCGGCAAGCGTTCGAATCGGTGCCGGAGGGGTCACCGTACTACCCCCAGGCAAGGTACTTCGTGGGCGTGACCTTCACCCTGCGCGAGCAGTACCCGCAGGCGATCGAAGCATTCACGCGCGTCCTGCGCGCACGCGCCACGACCGAGGAGCACCGCACCGTCGCCGAGTTGACGCAGCTTGCGTTGGGCCGCCTCTACTACGAGACTGACCAGCTCGAGCAATCGGTCGAAGCGTATCAAGCGGTTCCCAGGACGAGCGCAAATTTCGACGAGGCCCTCTACGAGGTCGCCTGGGTATACATCCGGATGGGCGATTCGGTCCGTGCGGAGCGGGCCCTCGAGGTTCTCTCGGTGGCGTCGCCCGACTCGCGGCACATCCCGGACGGGAAGCTCTTGCGCGCGAACTTGCTCTTTCGGAATGGCCGCTTTGCTGAAGCCAATCGAGTGTTCGAGGAGGTCGAGCGAGAGTTTGGCCCCGTTCGTCAAGAACTCGACGACATGCTGACCGAGCGTACCAGCGACCCGGCCGCGTACTTCCGCAGTCTCGTGCGAGAGAACCTGGACGCGTTCGACGTGAACGCGTTCCTTCCCCCTCTGGCGCAGCGCTGGGCTCATCTCGAAGGGGACATCGATCGCGCTCTGTCGGTCCTTTCGGACCTCTCGGACGCCAGACGCCTCGTGCAGGAAACCGGGGAGCTCGTGCAGCGGTTGACGGCCGCACTCGAACAACCCAACCGCGTGGCGATCTTCTGGGACCTCCGGCGCGATCGCGAACGGACCACGGCGCTTCGCAATCGTCTCGTTCGAGTGCGACAGCAACTGGCGGGGCTCGAAGCCCGTGAGTCGGGGGCGATGAGCCCCGAACTCGAACGGGTCCGGGCACAGCGCCGGGAGTTGGAGCGGTACTTGTCGCAGATGCCCACCTCGGAGGACGGCTTCGAGTCGATGGACGGGCTCGTGACCGGCCGCTACGAGCGGCTTCAGCGCGAGCTTGCTCGGCTGGAGGTCGAGCTGCTGGGAATGGAGGCGCGGATCGCTGCCACCGATCGGTATCTGGAGCAGACTGCCGGGAGCCGTGATGCAGGGGCAGAAGAAGGCGTCCGCAACGAGTTGCGGCAGCAGCGTCAGGCGGTCGCGGATTACCGCGCCCAGATCGCCGAATTCCGGGTCATGATCGAAGCCGGTCGCCTGCAGGTCGGAGTGGGAGACGACCGGTACGCGCGACAAGCCCGCGTGAGGTCCGAGTACTCCCGCCTCGTGGACGAGGAGCGGCGCCTCGGCGGCGGTGGCGGCCGATACGATTCCTATTTCTCGCGGATCGGGGCGGTGGAAACAGCGCTCGAGGCGCGAGACCGCGCCGTGGATCGAGTCGTCGAGGAGCGCACCGTGGCGATCCGGCGGCAGGTGGACGAGGAATCGGCCCGGGTCGAAGGCTACCGCCGCGAACTCGCGTCGCTCGAGTCCGAGACCGAGGAGGTCGTCGGGGCTGTGACCTACGGGAACTACCGCCGGGTGCAGCGACGCTTCTACGACCTCGTGCTTCGGGCCGATGTGGGTACCATCGACGTGTCGTGGGCGGAGCGCGAGGAGCACCGGATGCGCGTGGAGATGCTGACTCGCGAGCGCTCCCAGGAACTGCGTAACCTCGATGACGAGTTCCGTGGAATCACGGACGAGGGCGCCTCGCCCTCGAGCGGCGATGCCCCTGGTGGAACCGCTGAAGGGAGCAGCCCGTGAGCCGGTTCTCTTTCCGAGGTCGGTCGTGGCGCAGCCTGTCGCTGGGCGCCGGGTGCGCCGTGGCGGTGGCGTGCGGCGCCAGCGCGGCGCTCGTGCATGCGCAGGGTGGGGCGCTCGGTCCTGCAGACGCCGGCGCTCCGGACTCCGCGGCCGTGATGGGCGGAGAACCCGACGGCAGCGTCGGGGGCGCGGCTCTCGATGGCGGAGTCGCGACTTCGACGCCAGGCGTCCAGGACGTCGATGCCGGCAGCGCGGTCGTCGCTGCTCCATGGGCATCCGTGACGGACGTCGCACGTCCCTCGTTTCTCGATACCACCGACCGTCGAATCCGTGACGACCGTCCGCCGCCGAGCGCCGAGCAGGTGCGCGCGTTGCGTGAGATGGAGGCCGAGGTCGCTCGTTTCAGCAAGAGCGGGGGCTCCTACCGGGGGGCGATTCAGTCGATCTTGCGTCGCGAGTACTCCCAGAGGCGCAGGGAGCGCGATCAGGGGTATGCCCGCCAGATTCGCGAGGAGGAGCGGCTTCAGAACGAGGCTCGCGAACGGGCCATCCGGCTGTTCGAACGCTTTGTTCGACGGTATCCGAACGACCCCACGTACACGCCAGACGCGATGTTCCGTCTCGGCGAGCTCTACTACGAGCGGAGCGCGATTCAGTTCCAGGACGCCAGCGCCGCAGGCAACGTGGGTGCGGGGCACGCAGACTACTCCCCGACCGTCGACCTGTACCGACAGCTCGTCCAGCGCTTCCCGAGCTATCGCAGAATCGATGGCGTCTACTACCTGATCGGTTACTGCCTTCAGGAGGCTGGCGAGTTCGCTGAGGCACGGCTTGCGTGGCTCAATCTGGTCTGCGCCAACCGGTATCGGTACACGGGCGAGCGTCCTGCGCCGGCGACGACCGGGGACGAGCCGCCGACCGGCCCCGAAGCCGCGTCGGTCGCTGACGCTCATCCCGCGCTGACGATGGACCCGACGCCGCAGAACGCCGCAGAGGAACCGTTCGTCGATCCCTACCTGGACTGTCGCCCTGTCGTCGACGGCGCAGAGTTTCTCAGTGAGACGTGGCTCCGGATCGGCGAGTACCATTTCGATTACGACTACGAACCGCATTCGCTCGACCGTGCGATCAGCGCTTACAGCAGGGTGCTCGCCGATCCCGCGGACCGAAACTTCGGTCTCGCCCTCTACAAGGTGGCATGGGCGTTCTACCGGGCATCCCGTTACCCGGAGGCCGTGGAGCGCTTCTCACAGTTGATCGACTGGTCGGATCGTGAGCTCGCGCGCACGGGACGGCAGGGGTCCACACTTCGTGCGGAGGCGATTCAGTACCTCGGCATCACGTTCGCGTTCGATGACTGGAACGAAGACCGGACTCCAGATCCGGAGCAGGGCGGCCCCACGGGGTTCCAGCGGGTCCAAGACGCGACCTTGATGCCGCAGGACCGGCCGTGGACCGTCGAGGTCTACTACCAGCTTGGCCAGATCGATTTCGACGAGGACCGGTACACGCAGGCCATCGAGGTCTGGGAGTACGCCGTCCGAACGTGGCCCAACCACCATCGCGTTCCGGAGTTCATCAACCTCATCGCCCGAGCGAACGAGCGCCAGCAGCGCCTCGAAGACGCGACCTCTGCGAGGGCTCGGCTCGCGGATTACGGTGAGGGCTCGGATTGGTGGCAGGCGAACCTCGACCATCCGATCGAGCAGCGGCGTGCAGAGCAGCTCGCCGAGGCGTCGCTCATCAATGCGGCGTTCCGCCACCATGAAGCGGCACAGCGGCTGCGTCGGCGCGCCGTGCAAGACCGAGATGCTGCGCTCCTCCAAGAGGCGGTCGCCGAGTACAACGCCGCGGCGCAAGGCTATCGGGAATACATCGAGCACTACCCGAACAGCCCGAACGCATACGAACTTCAGTACAACCTCGCGGACACCTTCTACTGGTCCGAGCAGTACGAGGACGCTGCGACGCAGTACGGGGCGGTGCGTGACTCGAACCTCGACGATCGATACCTCGGGGAGTCGGCGCGGCGGGTCGTGGATTCCCTCCGACGTCTGGAGGAGGTGGCCCAGGCCGAAGGTCGGCTGACGACGCGAAACGAACCTCCGGCGGTCGAGCCGGGGCCGCCTGCGCATGTCGTTCCTCTCGAGATGCCCGAGCTGGTACAGCGATTGGCTCAGGCCCGCGAGGTCTACATCGCGCGGGTGGACGATGCCCACGACGCAGAGCACCTGCGGGCCGCGTTCGACTACAACGACACGGTTCTGCTGTACAACTACGGCTGGTGGGACCAGGCGCGAGAGCGGTTCCGACGGATCTATCTCGAGCGCTGCAGCGGTCCTCGCGCAAGCGAGGAAGGTCAAGTCGCATGGGTGTCCCTGCGCAACATGGCCATCCAGCTCGGCGACAACGCGGAGGTCGAGCGCCTCGCGCGCGACCTCCAGGAGCGTCAGTGCACCTTCAATCCGGAGGCGGGCGCGCCGGCCGCCGCGGACTGCTCCGACCCGACGAATTCAAACGACCCCCGATGTCTCATGCGAGGGGACCTCTCGAACATCCGATTCCGCCGAGCGATCGAGTTGTATCAGCGCGCGCGCGGAGACGTGTCGGCCGATGCGCTCTGCCCGGCGTCGGTGAGTGCGGAGCAAGCCAGCCTGTTCGAGCAATCAGCGACCGACATGGTGAACGCCGTCAATGACGAGCCCAACCATCCGGATGCGCCCGTCGCCCTGAATCAGGCGGCGGTCGCTCTTGAATGCACGGGTCGGAACGAATCGGCCGGGCGTCTATACCAGCGGGTCATCGATGAGGTTGGCCCTCGTCGAGCGCAAAACGCCGACGATCAGCGGCGCCTCGATGGCATCCTCGCCCAAGCCTATTTCCGACTCGCGTTCAGTGCGAATCGTTATTTCGACTACGATCGAGCCATCGAGAACTACCGGACCCTGGCCGACTCGCGACGCTTTCAAGCATCGACGGAGCCTGCGATGGCGGGGCTACGTACGGATGCCCTCGTCAACGCTGCGCGCATTCTCGAATTCCAGCAGGACTACATCCGCGCTGCGGAGTACTATCGAAGAATCACCGAGACCGAGGGCGCGAGCCCTGCGGACCGGCGAGTCGCTGCGTACCGCGTGGCCGAGATGTCCTTCAATCGGCGTGATTGGAACGCGACGGTGCGCGACATGCGGGCGTACATCGATCGGTACCGTTCCGATTCCGAGGCCGGTGAACTTGTCGTCCAGGCGTTCTGGCGAATTGCCCAGGCTCGTCGGGAGATGCGGCAGGAGCGGGATTACCGTGCCGCCCTGCAGGATGTCGTGGACGGCTTCGCCAGGAGCGGTCAGCCCGCGGGTTCGATGGCGGCCGAGTACGCCGCGAGTGCCCGTTTCGAACTGGTCGATCCCAACCTCGCTCCGTTCGAGACGTTCGCGATTCAGCCTGGGACCCCGGCCACGCTCGAGGCCTATGTTGCGACGTTGAGGCAGCAGATCGAGCAGGGATCGCAGCGGGCGACGGCGCTCGTGGCGGGCTACGCGCCGGTCCTGGAGTATCGGCGTCCGACTTGGACGATCGCTGGGTTCGTGCGCCAGGGGCGGACCTACGAGGTCCTCGCCCGTGCGATCCTCAGCGCGCCGTTCGCGATGCCCGCGGACATTGCGCGCCGCACCCGGGGGGCCTCTGCGGAGGTCCGAGAGGAACTCCGCGTTCAGGTGCAGGATCGAGTTCAACAGACCCTCGACCAGCAGGTTCGGCCGGTGGAATGCTACGCGGTCGCTCGCTACGCGCTCGCGGCACGCGCCGCACGGGCGGGATCGATCGACAACGAGTACACGCGCCAAGCCATCGACCGGCTCCGTGTCTATGGGGATGAGCGAATTGCAGAGTGCATCGCGCAGGCCCAGGCGGCCGACCCTTCGTTCGCGGCGTACACGCCCGGGGAGTTTGCCCGTGCGCGTGCGGGTCGGACGCCGGGCATGGACATCGACCTCGCGGCTCCGCCGCTCGTGCGGGAGGACGACTGAACATGAACTCGCATGAGAGGATGCGCGGCTTGGGTTCGCGTGCGGTTGCGGGGTGGTTCGGTGCGGCCCTCGCGGTCGGTGCGGTCACGGGCTGCAGTGACGGTGCGACGGTGCGCGCCGGTGATGAACGTAGTTCGGGGGGGGAGCAGGCGCGGTCCGAAGAGGAAACCGACCGAGCGGGGCGCGACTTGGAAGAGCCGCCCGGAAGCCGCGAACCCGGGGCCGATCCTGTCGAGACGACCCCTTCGCCTGAGACTCCTGCCCCAGCGGCTTCACCGTCCATGGCTGAGGCCGCTTCTGCGCCGCGAGAGAGTCCTTGGGGTCGTCCGGACACCGAGAGCGGTGAACCGCTTCCGGAGCGTCGCCCTCTGGCCGGGCCGGCCCGCGATTCGTATCGACGCGGCCTCGAAGCAGGGCAGCATGGCGAGACCGATGTGGCACGGCGTGCGTTCGAAGATGCGCTGCGAGCCGATCCGAGTGCATTCCGAGCGGCCTACAACCTCGGGGTGCTTTCGGACCGCGCTGGAAATGCCGATCAGGCCCTGACGTATTATCGGCAGGCATTGCGAATCCTTCCGGACTACGAGCGTGCCGCGGAGGGGATTGTCACGATCTACGTTCGGCGAAACCAGGCGGCCGACGCCGTAGCGTTCATGCAGCCGCTGGCGCAGCGATGGATCCGAAACCTCTCGATCCAGGCAATCTACGGAGAAGCCTTGGTCCATGCGAACCGCCCGCAGGACGCGGTCGCCGCAGCGCGGGCAGCGTTGCGCCGCGACGAACGTTTCGTGCCCGCGATGGTCGTCATGGTGAAAGCCAACGAAAGGCTCGGTCGGCTCGAGCTCGCCGAGTCGATCCTCGATCAGGCGTTGTCCATCGACGGCAGCAATCCAGAACTGATCTTCCTTCGGGCGCAGCGACTCCAGGCCACGGGCCAACTCTCGCTGGCGCTCGAATCGTACCGACGTGCCGTGCAGCTACGGCCGGACTTCGCCGACGCGCGCATGGCTCTGGCGCTTCAGTTGCTCGCGGGTGCCAACTACGACGAGGCAGTGCAGCAGTTCGAGTCGCTCGCTCGGCTGGTTTCCGACCAGCCTGAGGTGCAGCTGGGGTTGGGCAACGCGTACCGGTCCACGAAGCAGTGGGAAAAGTCGAAGGCGGAACTCGACCGGGTATTCGCCGTGCAGCCGCAGAACGCCGAGGCCCACTTTGCGCTCGGTTTGCTCTACATGGAGGCTGGTGAGTATCCGGGCATGGACCGGCTCACTTCCCTCCGACACGCTCAGGAAGAACTGCAGAACTTTCGGCAGATCAGCGGTCCGCGGTTGTCGCGGGACGATCCTTCCGGGGCGTACCTCGAAGAGATTGCGCGTGAGATCGAGCGCGAGGAGCGCCGCATCCAGCGCGAGGAGCAGCGTCGGCAGCGCGACGCTGAGCGCGCGGCACGTTCGGCCGCCTCTGCGGCAGCTGCCGCGGCGCCCGAGGGAGGGGCGGCGGCGCCGGCCCCGTCTTCCCCATCGCCTTGAACGCTGTCGGTCCTGGAACGAGGAGAACGCGATGACCCGGATGCAGACGACTTCGTTGGTTGCGCTCGCCGTCTTCACTTCGGTGCTGATGCGGGTGTCCCCTTCCATCGTGCTCGCGCAATCCAGGGGGCGTTCGGGCCGCGCACCGCGGGTGATCCAGCTGGATGAGATCCGGATCGAGGGCAGGGTGCAGAAGCCGAACGCGTTCTACATCCTGAGCCGATCGAGCATCGGTTACGAAGTTCTCGACCTGCGGACCAGTTTCACGCGCGAGGTCGTGCGGGCTGCGCAATCGGAGCCGTTCTGATTGCCCTGCATGTGTCTTGGATTCACGTCGTACAGTTCGCATGGGCGGTGATCGTCGCTGGAATCGCGTTCGAGCGAGTTCAGTCGCTGTGTGTGCGGGGGCCGGTGGACGTCGAGCCCTTGGTGCGTGCGGTCCGGACGTTGACGAGAGGCGATGCGTTGAAGTTGCTCGTGCGCCTCGAAGGCAGCTTCGTCGCGACGGTGCTGCGGGTCGCGGTGGAGCACGACGCTGCGTCCGACCGAGAGGTGCTCGTGGAGGAGGCGCTCGTGGACGCCCAGGTGTCCCTCGCGAGGCGACTCTCCGTTCTACGGATCGGCGCGAGCGTCTGCACACTGCTGGCCTTCGTCGGGGTGGCGATGGCGTTGGGTGAGGTGCCGTCCGGCACGGTGGGTTCGGCTCCCGCCGGAACGACGTCGCACCCCGGGATGGCTGACGCCGCTCTGTCCATCGCGGTGGGGGCCGGCGGGTCCTCGTTCGCCCTCGGAATCTGGAGCTCGCTGCGGGCC
>CAIKNO010000629.1 GCA_903828805.1 uncultured Sandaracinus sp.
ACGTACCAGGTCGAGTTGCACTACTGGGGCGAGTGCGGTGTGGCCCGCGAGACGCCCACCCAGATCTCGGTGTCGGTCGGCGGACGGGTCATCGGTGTGTACGGCGTGACGCTCGCGCCCCGGCAGCGCATGCCGGTCGTGTCGTTCACCCTCTGAGACCGGGCGCGGAGGTGCAGCGATCGGAGCGGCGTTCGGCGCATGCGCTCCTCCGCGCCGGGGGACCCCGGTCCGGATCGGTGGGCGCGGTCGTGACGACGGCGTGCCTCGTGGGGGCGGCGTGGATGGCCGGGCGTGGGGCCGCCGCCGGTCCGGTCGTGATGACGATCGCGTTCGCCTTCGTGCCCTACGCGCTGCTGGCCGTCGCGCCCTTGCCGACGCGGATCGCCCAGCCCGTCGCCTTCGCCCTCGCGTCCGTGGCGGGCCTCGCGATGGTCGGCGCCCCGCCGCTCCTGTCGGACGATCTCTACCGCTACCTGTGGGACGCGCGCGTGCTCTCGCACGGTCTGGATCCATACGCGTTCGCGCCCGACGATCCCGCGCTGCATCCGCTCCGCGACGGGCTGTTCGCCCGCATCAACCACGCCGATCTGCCGACCATCTACCCCCCGCTCGCGCAGCTCGTGTTCGTGGTCGAGAACGCCCTCGCGCACGCGGTGTGGTCGCCCAAGCTCGTCGCGCTGTGCGCGCACCTCGCGACGGTGCCCGTCGTCGCGCGGCTCGCCGGGGACCGGGCCCACATCGCTTCGCCGCTGCACGCGCTGAACCCGCTGGCCCTGGAGGAGGCGGCCTTGAACGGCCACGTCGACGCGTTCGTGGCGCTGTTCCTCGCGCTCTCGGCGCTCGCCCTGCTGCGTGGTCGCGTGCACCTCGCGGCGCTCGCGCTCGGGGCCGTGTCGGGCCTCAAGCTCGTGGGTCTCGCGCTGGTGCCGCTTTTCGGTCGTCGCAAGGCCGCGGTGGTGCTCGCGCTCGGGCTCGGCCTGGCGTCGCTCGCCACCGTCGCGCACGCCGGGCACGGCCGCGCGGAGGCGAGCGGGCTCGGGCACTACGCCCGCCGATGGCGAGGCAACGAAGGTGGGTTCGCGCTGCTCGCCGGAGGCTCGACGCTCGCGCTCGACGGGGTCGGACGGCTGACCGGTGCGCCTGCCGGCTGGATCCGACTGACGCCCTTCGGTCCGCTGCTCTCGGCGCTGAGGGGCACGCCGTTCGATCCCCGTGCGGCCTTGCTCGAGCCCAAGAAGGAGGTCCAGCGTCCGCTCTCGTTCCAGACGTCGCACCTCGGCGATCTCGCGGGGCGCGTGCTCGCGGTGGGGATCGTGGCCCTCGTCGCGCTACGGCACGCATGGCGGAACAGCCCTCCGCTTCCGGCGTGTCGGGACGTGGTTCTTGCGCTGCTCCTCTGCGCACCGCAGGTGCACCCCTGGTACGTGGTGTGGCTGCTGCCGCTCGACATCGCCGCGGGCGGCCTCGTCGGGTGGGTATGGTCCGCGGCCGCGCTCGTGGCGTACGCGCCGCTCGACGGCTGGAACGCGACGCGGGTCTGGCACGAGTGGCCCGTCGCGCGGGTCGTCGAGTACGCGCTGGTGTTCGGGGCGCTGGGCGTCGAGCGGTGGTCGCGCGCGCGCGCCGCATGAGCGTCCGACCGAGGGGGCTCGATCACGGGGCGAGGCGTGTTATACGTCCCGGCTCGATGACGACCCGTTCGCCCGCGATGGTCGATGGCAGGAACGGAGTGAAGCCCACGCCGCCCGTCCTCGACGGCATGACCGTCGATGGCCTCTCCGTCGATGGAATGGCCCTCGACGATGCGGCTGCGCGCCCCGCGCGACGGCAGAGCGACATCCGCGTCCGCCTCGATCGCGAGCCAGTCGGTGCCGGTCGCGCAGCCCGGGGAACGTGGAACGTCGGCGCGGCGATCGGCGTGGCGTCGAGCGCACTCGCGTCGGAGCTCCACGGTCCTCAGGGGGCCGCTTCGGCCGTGTCGTCGAGCAGCGTGTCCCGCGACGCTCAAGGGGCCTTCAGCGCGGACCGCGCGGGGGCGGACGACGCGGGCGAGGGCGAAGGCGTGCTCGAGACCCTCGTGCCGGTGACGGTGGAACCCGGCGCCTTCAGCGCCGACCCGCTGCGGATGTACCTGCGGCGCATGGGCCACGTCTCGCTGCTCACGCGGGAGGGCGAGGTCGAGTTCGCCCGCCGCATCGAGCGCGGCGAAGCCCGCATCGTCGCGGTGCTGCGCGGCTCCGGCCTCCGCATCGACGCCCTCGACGCGCTGACCACGACCGGGCGCGCGCCAGACGACGAGGCCGAGGACGATGGCCCCCGGGCACCTTCGGCCCGCGAGGAGCTCGACCGCAAGGCGCTGCTCCGTGTGCTCGGCCAGGTTCAGGGCCTCGTTCAGAAGCTCGACCGGATCGATGCGAAGCGGTCCGACGCCAGCGGTCGGGTCGGCGGTCTCTCGACGCGCGAGATCGCCTCCGCGGTCGCGGAGATGCGCAAGAAGTCCGTCCGCCGCAAGCGCATCGCCGGTCTCATGGTCACGGTGGAGGCGCTCGAGCTCGCGGCGTCCGCGCTGGTCGAGTCGAAGGCCGCGCTGTCCGCGCTCGAGCGGGAGGCCGGGGTCTCTCGCGACGTCCTGCGGGCCATCGCCCACGAGCTGCACGAGGCGCGCACGGAGGCGGACCACGCGAAGGCCGAGATCGTCGAAGCGAACCTCCGGCTCGTCGTGTCGGTCGCCAAGAAGTACACGAACCGCGGGCTCGCGTTCCTCGACCTCATCCAGGAGGGCAACATCGGCCTCATGCGGGCGGTCGACAAGTTCGACTACCGGCGGGGGTACAAGTTCAGCACGTACGCGACGTGGTGGATACGCCAGGCGATCACCCGTGCGACGGCCGATCAGGCCCGCACGATCCGCGTGCCGGTGCACATGGTCGACGCCCTTCACCGCACGGTCCGTGCGACGCGCCTGCTCGCGCAGGAGCTCGGTCGCGATCCGCGCCCCGAGGAGATCGCCGAGCGGCTCGGCGTGCCGGTGGAGCGCGTGCACGAGGTGCAGTCGATCGCGCGGGACACCATCTCGCTCGAGACCCCGATCGGCGAGGGGGACGACCACCACCTCGGCGATCTCATCGAGGACCGGGGCGCGACCAACCCGTTCGAGACGGTGTCGGACTCGGACCTCGAGTCCCAGCTGCAGAAGGCCCTCGAGACGCTCAGCGAGCGAGAGCAGTCGATCTTGCGACTCCGCTTCGGGATCGGGACGGAGTCCCCCCGGACGCTCGAGGAGGTCGGCCAGGAATTCGGCGTCACGCGCGAGCGGATCCGGCAGATCGAAGCGAAGGCGCTGGCGAAGCTCCGCAGCCCTGCGCGCAACGCCCCGCTGCGCGGCTTCCTCGACGTCTGAAGCCCCATCCTTCGCCGCGAAGGTTGACGGCGGGGGCGGTCCGAGGGAACACTCCCGCACTCCGGAGGAACGCGTGACGCACGACCCGATCGAAACCCGATTCAAGTCCGAAGACGCCGTATGGGGAGGGCCGCGCTTCCACGCCCTGCTGGCCATCACGTTGGCCATCTCCATCGCGATCATCTACTCGATCGCGAGCGTGCGCAGCGGTGACTTCGTGTGGCACTTCCTCGCCCACGACCCCGGCCACGAGATCCGCCCCTCGACCTGGTGAACGCGACCCCCTCGAAGGGGAATCTACGCGCCGGCCGCGTTCGCGGGGCTGGCGCGTCGTCGTTCCGTCGGCGGCGTGCGTGCGGGCCCTTCGGCGCGCTCAGGGACCCAGGTGCAGCAGCCGAAGCTCGGCGATGTTGACCCGCGAGAAGGCGCCGTCGCGTCCGCCGAGTCCGGCCGTGTAGGCCGCGAAGTGCTGGAACGCGCTCATGTTGACGCTGTCGTCGTCGTCGCGGACGACGACGCGGTACGTGCGGCCCGCGCGGAGCTCGACCTGCGCGAAGGAGCTGTCGCTCCACCGATCCCACGTCCCCAGGTGGGGCATCGTGAGCAGCCCATCGCCGACGATGGTGCCGGTCGCCGTGTCCTCGACGAGCACGCGCTTGAGGCCGCACGTGACGCCGGTGTCCACCGGACCTCCGTGACCGAAGAGCGCCTGCACGAGGTAGCGCCCGTTCGAGGGCGCGGTGAAGGACGGCACCTCCAGCCGCGTGCCGGGATCGCCCCAGGCCTCGTAGTGGAAGCGTCCGTGGTTCGTGACCGGCGTGCCCCCGACGGCCGTGAAGCGCGACGCGTCCACCACGGTGATCCGCTCGCCCGCCGCGCCCCAATCGCACGTCGGCGCGGCGTGTTGAGAGCACGTCCCGCTCGACACGAAGCAGGTCTCGATGCTCCAGCAATGGGTGCGCGTCGCGCCGTCCGTCGCCTCGTCGAGATACGACGACGTCGTCCCCGGCAGCGCGTCGGCGACCCTCGCGCCGTCCCGGTAGACGGCGACCCGGACGTCTCCGTCGGCCTCGCCGCCGCGGTCGAAGGACACGCGCACGCGGCCGCCTTCCCGCGTCAGGCCGGTGATCGACGGGGTGCGCGGACCGAAGAGCCGCTGCCAGTCGGCCGGATCGTCGATGGACGTCAGCGTCGAGGCGGGGCCCGTATCCTCGCCGAGCGTCACGTCGATGCGGGCCCGCCCGCCGAGGCCTTCGGCGCGGACGAAGCCGTCCGCGGCCAGCGCGCCATCGACACGGACGTCCTGGACCCGGTAGGCGCCTCCGCCCTCGGAGGCCGGCGGGAGGTGGACGACGACGTCGAGGACGTGCCCGCGCCAGGCGAGGCTGCGAAGCACGAGCGAGTCGGTGCCCGCGAACATCGTGCGCCGCATCGTGCGCGTCACGTACGGCCGGACGCGCAGCCCGTCGGTCTCGGTGTCGAGTCCGAACAGGACGTGGTGCACCATCGAGAGGTAGCCCGCGACCGACCACAGCTGACGCTGCGAGTTGACCACCGGCCCCGAGGTCGCGCCTTCCTCGACCTGGGCGGCGCCCGACACCGCCTCGAAGTTCTCCATGTTCGACAGCGACAGCGCCGCACCGCGCACCAGCGAGCGAACCGCACGGTCCGCGACCGCGTCGTGGTCGGCCGCCCGGGCCGCCCGGAGCCAGTAGGCCGTGACGAACGGCCACTCGGCGCGGTTGTGATAGATGCGGGTGCGCTGCTGCTGCGGGAAGATCACTGGCGCGCCGCGCTCGCCCGGGCCGGCGGCGCCGAGGTGCGGGTAGCGCGAGAGGATGCGGTCGGCCTGCGCCTCGGTCGCCACGCCGGAGAGGATGGCCAGCGACTCCCCGAGGAGATCCCAGCGGCGAACCCTCGAGCGGTCCAGCTCGGTCGTCAGGAACGTCGAGTAGAGCCCGGCGTCCTCGTCCCAGAACTGCGTCCGGATGGACGTGCGGAGCGCGTCGGACCAGCCCTCCCAGCGCGCCGCCGACGCGGCGTCGCCGGCCTCGCGCGCGAGCGCGGACGCGACCTCGAACGCCCGCAGATGCAGGACGTTGGTGGAGAGCGAGCGGGACATCCCGACGTGCACGACGTTCCCTTCGACCCAGCCGGGGTACGTCTGCTCTCGCCAGTCGAGGAACGACTGCTCGCCTCGGTAGAGCCCGCCTTCGGCATCGAAGACCGTGCGGCGGTCCCGCTCGATCGTGGTGCGGAGGGCGCGGAGCGCGAGCGCGGCGAACGCGGTGCGCTCGGGGCCCTCGAGCCAGTCGAGCGCTTCGGCCGCGCCGAGGGCCCAGCTCACCCGGTCCGTGGACACCGGCCAGCTGCCGCCCGTGCCGGTGTCCTGCACGACCTCGAGGCCGCCGCCGCCGCGGCGCTCCGACACCTTGAAGGCGAGGGCGTTGCGGGCGCGCACGGGATCGACCGCCGAGAGGCCGAGGTCCACCGAGTACGCCGTGTCGCGCGTCCACACGTAGTTCCAGAGCCGGCCCGTCTCGAAGCATCCGCCCTCGCCACACGACACCGGGCGGCCATCGTCGAAGGCGTGATCGCGGATGGCATCGACGGCGGCTTCGCGGGCCTCGGCCATCGCGAGCGCGTGCAGGGCATCGAAGAGGTCGTGTCCGGTGCGGATCGAGGGGGTCCCGGGCGGCTCGACGATGCGCCGCGGGTTCTCGGGGAGGGCGTCGCGCCGCACGGCCGTCGTCGACAGCGTGTACGTGCGGTCGCACGCCTCGCGGTCGTCGATCGAGACCGTGGTGGTCCCGAGCGGATCCTCGAAGCGCGCGGTGTCCGCGGTCCCGCGGACGTCGGCCCGCAAGCAGCCCGGCGTCCCGGCATCGGCGAGCGCGGCATCGTCGGGGGAGGCGGCGTCACGGCGCACGTCGGCGTCGAAGGGCGCCGCGTCGGGCGTCTCGGCGGCATCGGTGGGCATCGCATCACGCCGCGGGAGCCCGGCGTCCTCCGGAGCAGGCGGCGTCGATGGGCAGCCCATCAGGCCGGCGGCGAAGAGGACGGTGAGGGCCACTCGGAAGCGGGGTTTCGTGGACGCCAAGGCGTGTCTCCGTGGAGTGACTCAGCGAGTCGTGACGGTCGCTCGATGGTGCCTGAGTGAGGGCCCCGCGCAAGACGACCGCGTCGCGGTTCACCGCGCGGCGGGCGGCGGAGGGGCCTGCGCCCCGAGCTGATCGCGCGCCTCCGTCAGTTGCCGCATCCGGGCGCGTCCCTGGCTCTCGGCATGGTCGAGCGCCCGTCCGAGCGCCCTCCGGGCCTCGCGCAGCTGGGGACCGTGCACGCCGAGCGCCTCGCACACCTGCTCGGCCCGGCGAGGCAGATGAGGCATCTGGGCCCGCGCGACCGAACCCGCCCAGGTGAGGTCGCTGTCGATGCGGCCGAGCGTCGGGGTGGTGCACGGGAAGCGCACCTGATCGGTCATGACGAAGGCGAGCTCCGCGCGGTGGGCCGCGAGCAGCGACAAGATCCGCGACGCCTCGTCGCCCGCGGCGCGCTCGGTGTCCGAGGTCGCGTTGCGGCAGCGGGCCTGCTCGGATCCGACCGCGTCCACGCACCGTTCGAGGTCGCGCATCCAGCCCTCGAGGCGTGCGAGGTGCGCAAAGTACGCGTCGAGGGCGCGGCGGCCGCCCTCGTCGGGGTGGGTCCAGCGTTCGAAGCGGGCGCAGTAGGGGTCCAGCACGGACACGAGCTCGGCGGCGGCGCCGGACGCGCTCTCGCCCGACTGCGCCATGGTCCGGAGCGCCTCGAGGTCGGTGCGGTCTGCACAGAGCGGTGGGGTGTCGGTCGTCGGCGCGTCGAGCGTGCCGACGCGCGCCGCGAGGACACGCTCGACGAAGCGTTGTTGCTCGGCGACGTCGCGCTCGACCAGCGAAGCCCGCGTCTGCTGCTCCATCTGCCACGCGGCGTCCATGCGGGCCGCGCGGTCGCGCGCGGAGTCGGCCTCGGCGCGCTGCGCCTGGCCCGCGTCCCGGGCGCGCTGGGCCTCGGCCTCGGCCACGATCGCGAGCCGCGCCTGGGCGGCGTCGTCTCGGGCCCGCAGGGCCTCGGCATCGCCGGTCGAGGGTTCGGCGTGCGCGGCGTCGGCGGCGGGGAACGCCGCGGGCACGGTGCGCGGGGTCGTCGAGACGCCCCCGCAGGCCGACAGCGCGAGCATCGACGCGATGCGCACGAGGCGCGGCGCGCGGTCGTTCATGGCGCGCTCGCCTGCAGCCGTGCGGCGGCCGCACGGAGCGTCGCGGCGAGGTCGAGGTGCGTGCGCGCGAGCTGTCGAAGGGTCTGCTGCGCCGCGTCGGTCCGCGCCTCGAGTTGTTGTGCCCGGTTCGCGAGCGCGCGCGTGGTCATGCCGAGCTCGCTGCAGGCCCGATCGAGGTGCCGATAGACCCGCTGGGCGGCGGCACCGGCCCACGCGTTCCCCGGCTCCTGGGCCACCTGAAGGGTCGTCACCGCGGCGTCGCGGCACGGGTAGCGGGCCATCGATGCCGGCTGCTGCGCATGCATCCTCCGGACGTCGGCGAGCGCGTCGCGCACCCGGAGGAGGGCGTCCGCCGGCGCGCTCGGGGGCGCATCACCGAGCATCCGCTCTGCGTAGTCGAGCTCCTGCGGCAGGTTCGCGAGACGCTGTCGGAGGGCGGCGGGAGGGGCCTCCCAGTCCTCGAACGCCGTGCAGATCGGGTCGAGCGCGCCGAGCATCGACGAGGCCATCGAGGCCGTCGCAGGGTCGTCCCCGCGCGCCGTCTGAGAGAGGCGCTCGCGCCCGGCGCCCGCACATGCAGCAGGGACCGCGCCGCGGGTGATCGGGCGCGCCTGAGCGCGCACGTCGAGGACCACGGGCAGGAACGACTCCACGTCGTGTGCGCGCCGTTCGGCGCTCGCGATCTGGGCCTCGTAGGTCCGGAGCGCCTGCGCGGTGCCCGCGCGAACCGCCTCCTGTTGGGCCGAGGAGATCACGGGCGCCGGGGCGACCAACGGCGGCTCCGCGGCGAGCCGTGCCTCGGCCGCGTCCGCCTGCCGCTCGAGGGCCGTGGGCACCGCAGCGCGCTCCGCATCGACGGCCCGTGCCGCGCGCGTGTGTGCGGCCTCGACGCCTCCACTGGCGCGGGCCGTGGCGGTCGGGGTGGGCGCGACGGGCGGGGCGACGGGTGCCTCCTCGGCGGGCCCTGGGGGCGGGGATGTCGTTCGGGCCGGGGGCGTCCGTGCCTCGGGCGCCGGCGCGTCGAGGCGGCGTGGGGCGACCTCCGAGGCCCGCTCGGCGACCAGCGGAGCGGAGGCCGTCGGGGGTGACCGGAGCGACGTGCCCACGGCCGCGCCGACGACGAGGAGCACGAGCGAACCGAGGGCCCACGCCACGCGACGGCGGGGGGCCGCCGTCATCGAGCGGCTCGCCGCGAGCGATGCAACGTCCGACCCGGGTGGCGCGCTCGGCGTGGGTGGCGCGTTCGGCGTGGGTGCCGCGGCGATCGTTCGCGCGAACGCCGCGACGTCGGGGACGACGCGGGGCCGAGGACGCCGCGCCGCGTCGCGCACGGCGTCGAGGAACGCGGCGATGGTCGGGGGACGCTCGCCCGGGGACTTGGCGAGGGCGCGTCGGACCACGTCGTCGATGCCGTCCGGCACCGGACCGCGTGCTCGCAACGAGAGCGACGGCGGCGGCTCCGTCAGCACGCGGGCCAGGACCGCCATCAGCGTGGGTCCTTCGAAGGGTGGGTGCCCGGTGAGCATCTCGAAGAGCAGACCGCCCAGCGCGTACACGTCGGCGCGCCCGTCGACCTCGATGCCGTGCGCCTGCTCGGGGGCCATGTAGAGGGGTGTTCCGAGGGCCATCCCCGTGGCCGTCAGCTGCAACTCCTTGGGATTCTCGACGTTCTTGACGAGACCGAAGTCGAGGATCGTCGCGCGCTCCTCGGCCCCCGGCTGGCGCGCGAGGAACACGTTCGCGGGCTTCAGATCGCGGTGCACGATGCCGACCGCATGCGCGGCTGCGAGCGCCGAGCCGACCTCCTCGAGGAAGCGCAGCGCCACGGTCCACTCGAGCGCGCCCTCGCGCGCGAGACGTTCCGCGAGGTCCTCGCCTTCGAGCAGATCCATCACGAGGAACTGGGTGCCGTCCGCGGTGATGTCGAAGTCGTGGATGGCGATGATGCTCGCGTGCCCGAGCGCGGCGAGCGCCTGCGCCTCGCGCCGAAACCGCTCCGCGGCGCCCGGCGTCATCGCGACCTCGGGCAGGAGCACCTTCACCGCGTAGCGCCGTCCGGTGCGCGCGTGAACCGCCGAGTACACGGCGCCGATCCCCCCGGCCCCGAGCTTCTTCTCGATGCCGTACGCGCTTCCCAGGGTCCGACCGACGAGGGCGTCTTCCGCCATGTGCTCCGCTCGACGTTCTCACGGCCGCGACGGCGCCGCGAGGGGTTATTCGTCGCGCGCGAACACGCGGAGCCCGGGGCCCTCGGTCCGCGTGCGACGGGCGCGCGATCACGGGGTGTCGACGAGCACGACCTCGGCGTCCTGTTCGGCGCGGATCGTCAAGGCCGCGACGTCGCGAACCGCGGCGCCATCGCCCGCCTCGATCCGCGTCCCGTTCACCTCGAGCACGCCCTCGGCGGAGACCAGGTACGCGAAGCGCCCCGGCCCGAGGGCA
>CAIKNO010000630.1 GCA_903828805.1 uncultured Sandaracinus sp.
CAGACCTTCTGGCGCAAGGACGGTCACCTCGCCGCCGAGGGCTTCTCGTACAAGGAGTCGGGGCCGCACCTCATGCTCATGGCCTTTCTCCAGCGGGTGGTGAACGGCGGCGGGCGCATCGAGCGGGAGTACGCCCTCGGCAAGGGCGCGCTCGACCTGCTCATCGAGTGGAAGGCCCAGCGCGTCGTGGTCGAGACGAAGCTCCGGCGCGACACAGAGACGGAGGACGAGGCGCACGAGCAGGTGGTCCGCTACCTCGACGCGCTCGGGATCGCGGAGGGATGGCTCGTGCTCTTCGATCTGCGCTCCACGGCGCCGTGGAGCGAACGCCTCTTTCAGCGCGATCGCGCGGTCGGCGGGCGCGTCGTGCACGTGATCGGCTGCTGAACACGACCAGTCGCTCGCGCTGGGAACGTTTGCTTTACCAAAAGCCGCGTTGAGCAAGAACTCGTTCCGACGCGCGAGGGGAGGCACCGCGACCACCTGCGGGTGACGACACACCTCCGGCGCCCGCTTTCCCTTGGGCGTACTCGAGATCGTGCACGAACATGAGAGACTGCCTCGCGAAAAGCGAGCACCCCGCGGCGTGGCAGACGTGATTGTGCGGGGGCTGCGCGGGTGAACTTCGCGGACGAACGACAACGTCACGCTACGCGAGCCGGTGACACTGCTCCTTCCGCCCGATTGGTATCGAACGTCTGCTTAGGCATGGAGCTTGGCTGACTCACGTTCGGCGGCCAACGACCATGTGGTGCGATCCTCGAAGAGCGCGACGCTTGCGTCTATCCTCAACGCGCTCATCGAGCGCCTCCACGAATCCGCCATCATCACCGGGAGTGCTCCGCGTCGACCCATCGCTCGCGCACTCGAAGGCCACGCCCAGAGGAACTCGCACTTCCGCGGGGTCGAGCTCGTAGGTGTAGCGGTCGAGCCCAGCGCGTGGCGTAGATGACGACAGGCTTCGGCGGGGGATCGTCGCGGGCGGGGCTCGCCCACGCTGGACCTGTTACAGTCACGATCGTCCGCGTTGCGACCTGCGAGACGTGACCGATACGGCGACGGGGAGTTCAGCTCCGGCACGGAGCCAATTGCGGCGCCAGAAAGCGAAGAGCCCCGGAAACCTTTCGGTCTCCGAGGCTCTTCTTCTGTCGGGGCGAGAGGATTTGAAGAGCCCGGACTGTGTCGCGAGGTGTCGTCATCTGACGCAAAACAAGCGGTTTCAGACGAGGGCGTCAGACACGAGGCGTCAGATGGCGACACCTCCGCGACTGGTTCTGCTTCGGCCGTAGCAGACGGCGAGGCGGGGACGGAGGCACTTCGCGCCCACCTCCGGGAGGTGCGAGAGGTTGGGGACGGGACTGCTGTCGCGGAGCTCCAGCGGCAACTCTTTGCGGTCGAGGCGGCGATCGAGCGGGGGGACTCGGTCGGAGCGCTCGACGTTCTGACCACCCTGCTCGCGGCGCTGTCGATCTCGGGGTGACCGACGTGACACCGAGCGTCGACGGGTGTCCCGCAGCTAATTCGGTTCATCGTCGTCCGCGACCGGCTCGACGGGGTCGATTGCTTCAACACCAGACCCGGGTTCGCCCTCCGTGGGCTCGGGAACCGGAGGCATCAGTCGCGCGAGTGACGTGATGAGTTTTCGGTAAGAGCGCCCGCCGCGAACCAGCTCCTCGGACGTTGGGGAGAGCAACGGGAGCTTCGTCGCCAGCGTCGGCTGGTCGATCACCGGGTCGTAGCGGCGCGCGAGCATCCGCCCGACGAGCTTCTTGCAGTCGGCGACCGTCTCGACGGGGGCAGCGCCGGTCCAGGCATCGGGCTTCGGCAGGCCGATCGCGTGCCGGTGCTCGACGAACCACGCTTCGAATTCCCGGTCGGCGACGACGACGGCGATCTGCACGCCGGGCGGGGCGCTCGCACGCGCGCGGTTGAAGATCTCGACGCCCAGGGGCTCCCTCCTCGTCGAGGCGCGCTGCTGACACTCCCTGTCGGCGTCGAACACGATCAAGATGGCGTGGGGGTCACGCGCCAGCGCCACCTTGACGAAGTACTCCACGCCCCGCTGAAGCCCCGGCGCGCACTTGAGCTTCCCGACACCCTTCGCGCAGACCGCGGGCTCGTCCGCCACGTACCCGTGAAACAGTCGATGCTGGCGAATCCATCGCTCCACGAGGCGAGGCACCGCCCACTCTTCGCCGAGTCCCTCGACGATCGAGACCACCCGTTTGCGCGCCCACGTCATGGAACCAGCGGGTCCCCGCCGATGCGGAGAGGCGCGTCGTCGGGCCATAGCGCGTTGATGCGCAGCAGAGCGCCGACCGATTCGGGCGGCTCCAGCAGGTCCACGACGCCCCTCGCCAGCCCGTGCACGGTGCTCTCGCCGTCGCGTGACACGACCACCCGGATGCGCTCCCCCGACGCTTGCGGGAGGCTCAATACCTCGGTGCTGTGCGTCGTGATCAGCACCTCGAACGGCGTGCGGTGCCCCTCCGGGTCGGGCTCGGTCGCCTCTTCCGCCGCCTGGAGGAGCACGGCCAGCGCGCCTGGGTGCACGGCGTCCTCGATCTCCTCGACGCACAGGAGCGAGGGCCATGCGCGCTGCTCCAACGCCGTGAGGATCGCGAGCGCGCGGAGCGTCCCGTTCGACATCGACGCCGCGCGGAAGGTCTGCGACTGCCCTTGCATCACCTGCTCGAAGAAGATCCGCCGGTAGCCCGCCTCCGTGGCGGTGTACACGCGCGAGATGCCCCCGCAGATCCGCTCCAATCGCTCGCCAATGCGTGCGAGGCGAGGCGCGAACCCGTTCTGCGAGAGCGCGTCGAGCACGTCGGCGAGGTTGCGCCCGTCGCGCTCCAGAGGCACGAGCGCCTGGACGGGCGACGGCTGCCGGATCACGCGAGGGTCGGGCTCGCTGACCGCGAGGTTGACCAGGCTGTCGCGCAGGAGCGACCACTCCAGGGCGCCCGACGTGGTTCCCTCGCCCGACGTTCGCCAGACTCGCACGCCGGGGACGGCGTTGTCCCCACCCGCGAGGAGCGGGAGCAGCAGAAGCTCCGGATCGACCTTCGGGCGCATGAAAGGCGCGTCGATGTGAATGCCCGAGGCGTCACGCTTGAAATCGGGGATGCCAGGGATCGTCGAGCGACACTCCTCGCGTGCGACAGTGCCGTCGGCGGCGAGACTGAAGCCGTAGACGCATCGCCCGGACGTTCCCGCGGCCGGGCCGTCGAGACCGTGCGGCACCGAGAGCGTTTCCGATCGTCCGCGCGTGTCGCTGACGATTCCGAAGACCAGCGCCACCGTGAGGAGCTCACCGCTCGCGGCGAACCGACTCCGAACCTCGGCGATCCCGTCGCGCTTCACGAGCGCGGTCGGCAGCGACTGAGTCAGCGCGTCGCGCACGAACGAGAGCGCATCGACGAGGGTCGTCTTGCCCGCCCCGTTACGCCCGACGAGGAACGTGAGCCCCGCGAGTGGGAGCCGCGCGTCGCGAAAGCCGCGGTAGTTGGCGAGCCGCAGCTCCCGGACGTGGGGGATCATCACGCCGAGGTAAGCGCCTCGCAGCCCCGCGCGTCAATCCTCGCGGCGCCGTCGCCCGCGCCTCAGGGCTTGAGCTTGTACGCCCGCTCGATGACGGCTGCGAGGTCCGGTCCCTTCCAGTAGGGTTCGATCCAGCGCATTCGCTGGTCCGTCCATCCCGCCGACGGCCGACGCCAGTGACCCCGGACCATGAAGCGACGCAAGAGCCCCCGCCCGCCGGGGGCGCGCTCCAGGTCCTGCATCTGGCGGAGCCGCGAGATCGGGATGGTGCCGGGGAGGTACCAGGTCTCATCCGAGCTCCCGGACGGTGCATCGTTGGTGTTGGCCACGGGTCCGCGGGGGTGCGATGGACCCGTTCGCTCCACGCCTGCGCTCGTGGCGTACATGACAGCGTTGAGCACGACCTGCAGGAGCCCCGGCAAGGGTCGCTGCGGCGGTGTGTAGTCCTCTCCATCGGCAGCGACGACGGCGGTGTCCCCGGAGGTCGGCAGAGCGATCGGCGCGTCGTCGTGGAGGGTGAGCGCGTGTTCGACCAGGTGCGGGAGGTCCGCCCCGAGCGCGTCGAGCGCGAAGGTCACGCGGAGCACGCGGCCAGGCGCGAGCATGTCCTCGGTCACGTAGACCGTCAGCACGCGGAGGTACGATCCCGCGAAGGGGCAGGTCGGATCGCGCGCGAGCAGGCGCTCGGCCAGCGAGAGCACGTGCCGATCAGTGAAGACCAGAGCGAAGCAGTCGAACGGCAGGCGCAGATCGCGGCCGAGCACGTCGAGGTCGGTCCGGGCGAGGAGGTACGCGAGCGACTCGTCGACCCAGAAGGTCTTGCGGCGCCAGACCTCGAAGTTGATCGCGCACGCGAGGTGCTTCGCGAGGGCATCGTCCGAGCCCGCGTCGCGGAGGAAGCGGCGCACGTCCAGGTCGACGGCGAGCTGTTCGCGGGTGAAGGTGCCGGCCACCTCGCCCGTCGGTCCTCGCAGCCTCGCCGCCACGGACCGGGCGCAGTCGCCGAAGCCGTCTACCATCTGCGCCATGCGCTCGTGGTGGAGGGGCGGGCGCTGCGCGGGAGTGGCTGCGTCGACGAGCCCGAGCTCGGCCCACATCCACGACGGGTCGTAGGCCGGCTCGTTGCGCCTCAAGGCGGTCTGGTACATCCCCTCGAGCCCGCGGAGGAGCTCTTCGACCTTCGCCCGCAGCCGCGGGTCCGCGGCGGCTTCGCGTGGAGTCTTCCCGTCGACGGCAGGCACGGGCTCGTCGATCCACGCGCGGTAGTGGCGCCCGTAGTGCGCGAGGGCGAGGTCCTCGAGCACCTCGGCGGGAACGCCGCTGACCTCCTCGCGCGCCGGGCGGTCTGCGCCGCCCGCGCGAAGCGCGTCCTGGATCCCGCGGGTGGGATCCTCGTGCGACGTCGCCCTGTGCGCGAGCGCGTCGCCGCACACGCCCTCGAGCATCGTCCGGCCGCGCCCCGCCCGCTCGGCGGAGTTCGTCTCCAGCACGAGGTCGCATCCGTCGAGCGTCAGCGTGCCCAGGGTCACGCGCTTGCCGGCGGTGTTGTTGCCGAACCAGCACCACCTCGCCCCCGCAGCGTCGTGGTCGAGTCCGGGAACGGCGTCGAGCGCGCGCGCCACGTCGAAGGACTCGCGCACGGTGAAGTGCACTCGCGTGAGCAGCATCGGCTCACCGTCGGTGTTCGCGAGGCTCGGCACCGGCGGATCGAGGATGCACGACACCCACGCACGGTGGAACACCGGCGCGGCGGACTTCCAGAACGTGGTCTCCGTCGCGTCGGGGTGCTCCTTCCGATAGGCGTCGCGCATCGACGCGAGCCGGGCGACGAGCGACCTGCGGATCAGCTTCGGGATGGAGAGCACGCCCATCTCGATTTCGGGTTCGCCCGAAGCGCCCACCGGGAACACGCGCGCGGCGAGCAGATCGGCGCGGCTCATCGTCCGGGATCCCATACGCTCTCGGACCGTGACTCGCGTCCCGTCGAGCACATCGCGCAGCGTCACCGAGAGCCCAGGGCGTGTGTCCTCCACCTCGTAGAGGCGCATGCACGATGCGCGTGCCACGTCGAGGAAGCGTCGCTCGCCCGCACCCAGGGGCGGTCCCTCGGCGATGAAGCGGTCCGCCGCCGTGCCGCCGTCCGAGAGGTGCCAATCGAACCAGAACCAGGCGTCGCGGAACGCCTCGTCCATCTCGTTCCAGCTGTCGTCGACCTCGAGCCAGCGATCGTAGTTCTCGCCGAGCAGATCGTCGTAGGCCGCATCCTCCTCGTCGCCGAGAACATCCTCGGTGAACGCATCGAGTCTCGTGATCGCCGAGGCACGGTCTTACCGCGTGAACCCACGCCCCACGTCCTTCTTCGCGAGGCAGCACTTCTTGTACTTCTTGCCGCTGCGACAGGGGCAGGGCTCGTTGCGTCCGATCGATGCCATGGGGCCGCCGACCGTAGTCGCACGTGCTTTGCGGAGCACGTCGATTCCGGCCCGGCGCGTCCGTGTCGCCGGGCGATGATTCGTTCGGCGCCCTCAGCCCTCGGTCGCTTCGTCGCCGCCCTCCGGCAACGTCCACGCTCGCCCGTGCCGCGCGAGGCTGTCGCGGGCGAGTATCGCAACGGCCTCGCTCGCGGTCTCGCCCGAAAAGTCGGGCACCCACTCCAGCAGCTCGGCCCGGTCGTGCTTCAAGCGCCGCAACCCGCGGACGATCCCCTGGCAGGTTGCCACCGCGGCAGCCTCGAAGCCCAGCTCGACGAGCCGTCGCAGGTCGGCGAGGAAAGGCTCGACCCGCTCATCGAGGATCTCCCACGCCGCCTCATCGGGAGAGACGTAGCGCCCGCGCTGGCGTCCGGC
>CAIKNO010000631.1 GCA_903828805.1 uncultured Sandaracinus sp.
ATCGCGCTCTCGCCCGAGACCCGCATGCGGCTCAGCTCGGGCCTCACCCTGCTCCTCTGCGCTGGCGAGCGGGAGGCCCACCACACCTCGAGCAGCGGCTCTGCGCGGCGCGGCCCCCACGCGCCGTGAGCCCGGCGGGCTCGACCCGGCGTCGGGTCGCCCGCAGGCGGCGGGGCACGCATCGTGCTCCACGGTCCAGCCCATGACCCTTCGGCACAACACGGCACGCACCGGCCTCGGCGCGCTCGCGGCCCTCCTCGCCGCCTGCGGGACGGCCCACCCTCCCGGGGACGACGCGGGCCTCTTCGACGCCGAGGTCGGGACGGACGCGGGCTCGCCTCCCGACGGCAGCCCGTCCGACGGGGGTCTGCCCGAGGACGCGGGTGCCGTCGACGCCGGTCCCGTCGACCTCTGCGCCCCCACGGACGCACGACGGGAGCCCTGCCCTGCCGCGCTCTGCGACGGCCCGTCGTCCTGGCACTGGGACGGCGAGCGATGCGTCGAGATCGATTGCGGCGCGTGCACCGGCACCGGATGCCGCGACGGCGCGGCGGCCCTCGAGGTGTGCGAAGCTGTGCACGCGGGGTGCGTGCCGCAGCAATGCCGCAGCACCGGCGGCGGGTGGATGTGGTGGGCGCAGGAGTGCGGTCACTTCCGCTGCGGTCGGCCGGTCGAGGCCACCTGCCTCGTCGGCAGCCCCGTCTGCGACTGCGGCACGGGCCGCAGCTTCGTCGAAGGCCTCGGCTGCATGGACGACCCCGCGTGCGCGCTGGTCGATCCGTTGCCCCCCGAGGCCCTGTGCTCGACCACCGGCGGCACGTGGGCCGCGACCTGCTGCAGCTCGGTCTGCGGCGAGGCGTGCTTGGCGGACTGCGCGGCGATGGCCTGCACCTGCGGGCCGCTCGAGGTCTTCGACCCGGTGCGCGGCTGCGTGGTCGGGGCGCGCTGCGTCGAGCGCATGGCCGGCGAGACGTGCGAGGGGCCGGCGCGCTGCGGCGGCGGCACCCTCTGCTGCCAACGCTGCGGCGGCGATGGTTGCGTCGGTCCCCCGACCTGCCAGCCTCCGGTCTGCGACGCGGACCCGGACACGGACCTCTGCGGCAACAACCGATTCGCGCCATGAGCCGCTGCGACCTCGTCCCCTGTGTTTCTCGTCCCGCGGCCCGCACGCGCATGGCCGCGTGGGCGCTCGTCCTCGGGGTCGCGGGCCTCGCGTTCGGGTGCAGCGTCCCCCCGGGCGACGGCGATGCGTCCGTCGGTGACGCGTCCGCTGCCGTCGGCGTGCTCCAGCTCGGCGAGGGCGAACGCTCGTTCCGGGCGATCGAGGACGGCGACACGCTCTTGCTCGCGCGCGGCTGCCAGGGCAGCCAGCACGTCTGGATGACGCTGCGCGCCCTCGACATGGACCCCCGCGGGATGGTCGTTCAGCTCTCCCTCGCCCGCGCCGGCGACGGCAGCCCAGTGACGTCGGACTTCCGACTCCGGCTCTCGTTCACGCCCGATGGGACCGGAACGGCATCGCAGCTGACCGGGCTGACCTTGCAGGTCCCGATGCCCGAGTCCGCCCTCGGCCAGGACCTGGTGCTCCGCGGGCGGCTCGAGGACCGCGCGGGGGTCGTCGCAGTGTCCGAGCGTCGCGTCCAGATCGCCTGGGGCACCCAGATCTGCGACATCTGAGCCCGGTGCGGAGCAGCCAACTCAGCCCGGTGCGGAGCACCGGTGCGAAGCCACCGTCCGCGGCGTCGGGGGGCCCCGACAGGTCGACCCGAGGCCCTCGCCCGGGGCTCCTCGACAGCCCCGGCGCTTCGGCGCAAGGAAGGGGCGCGTGCTGCTCTACATCCCGTGGTTCCGGGCGCAGGCCCTCGAGCTGACGACGCCCTGGGGTCCCCTCGGCGTGCACCCGTTCGGGTTGCTCGTGCTGTCCGGGGTGATGCTCGGCGCGTGGCTCGCCCGAAGGCAAGCGCAGCAGGAAGGCTTGCACCCCGAGACGGTGATGAACCTCGCCGGATGGGTGCTCATCCCGGCCTTCATCGTCGCGCACCTCTTCGACGCGCTGGCCTACCACCCTGCCCGGGTGCTCGAAGACCCGGCGTTCCTGCTGCGGATCTGGGAGGGGATCTCGTCGTTCGGAGGCTTCCTCGGCGCGGTGCTCGGCGCGCTCGCGTGGTCGAGACGTCGGGGCGTCGACCTCGTCACGTTCGCCGACCCCATCGCCTTCGGGTTCCCGCTCGGCTGGCTCTTCGGGCGCACGGGATGCTTCGTGACGCACGACCACCCGGGCCACGTGACGATGTTCTTTCTCGGCGTGCAGGACTACGAGGTCGGCCACCCGCCCTACCAGGTCCGACACGATCTGGGCCTGTACGAAGCGTTGTGGAGCGCGGCCACGGTGGCCCTGTTCGCGGTGCTCGCCCGCAAGCGGCGGCCCCGCGGCCTCTACCTCGCGCTGCTGCCGCTGCTCTACGCGCCGGCGAGGTTCGCACTCGACTTCCTGCGCGCGACCGACTTCGAGCTCGCGGACGCGCGCTACCTCGGCCTGACCCCCGGACACTACTCGTCGCTCGTGCTCGCCGCGCTCGGCGGACTCGTCGCGCACCGGGTCGTGCGCCACCCCTGGCCGCCTGTACCCCGCTGGGCGCAGTGGCCCGAGCCTGGACCGGACACGCTCCCCGGCCACGGCGGTGAAGACGACGACGAGCCCGCCGCCGCCCCGCGTTCGGGCGACGCGGCGTCGATGGAATGAGGAGGCCCTCGATGCGGATCCACGCCGATCTCTCCGCCCGCGCCGTCGTGCACCACGACGCCCTGCCGTGGGTGCCGTCCACGGTGCCGGGCGTGGAGCGTCGCCTGCTCGAGCGGGACGGCGGCGAGATCGCACGGGCGACGTCGATCGTCCGGTACGCGCCCGGCACGCAGTTCGACCGCCACACCCACGCGCTCGGCGAGGAGATCTTCGTGCTGCAGGGGGAGCTCGGTGACGAGACGGGCACCCACGCCGCGGGGACCTACCTCAAGAACCCGCCGGGCTCCTCGCATGCACCATGGTCCACTCCGGGGTGCCTGCTCTTCGTCAAGCTGCGCCACCTCGATCCGGCCGACGGGGAGTGCCGGGTCGTCGACACCACGAACGCCCGATGGTTCCCTGGGCTTTCGCCGGGCCTCTCGGTGATGCCGCTCTCCGAGTTCCGGACGCAGCACACCGCCCTGGTGCGCTGGGCCCCCGGCACGACGTTCAGCGCTCACCGCCATCACGGAGGCGAGGAGATCTTCGTGCTCGAGGGCGTGTTCGAGGACGAGCACGGACGCTACCCCTCGGGCACCTGGCTGCGGAGCCCTCACCTGAGCCAGCACCGGCCCTTCAGCACGGAAGGCTGCACCATCCTCGTGAAGACCGGTCACCTCCCGCCCGCGCCGTGAGCGCGGCGGCGCCCCCCCCGGGGCGCGTGCCGACGGGCTCGGTTCAGTCCGCCATCCCCGCCAGCAGGCGGCGCGTGAGGACCTCGCCCAGCCTCCGGTAGGCGGGCGGCGTGAAGTGCACGTGGTCGTCGCGCTCGAGCGGCGGTCGCGTCGCGAGCCATCGATCGACCGCGCCCGCACCGCCTTGCCATGCGAGCACGTCGAAGAACGCGCAGCCGCGCGCGCGCGCCACCCGGCGCTGCATCTCGACGAGCACCGCGAGCAGCGAGGGGGTCTTCCAGCCCGTAGGCCCCGGGTACTGACGATCCGAGGGGCCGATCACGAGGCACGAGGCCGCGGGGGCATGGCGCTGCGCGCGCGCGACCATCGCCGTGAAGTGCGTCTCGTAGGCCGCGAGCGGCAGGTGATGATCGTCGAGCTCGTTGTTGCCGTAGCTGAACGCCAGAAGATCCGGGGCGCGGGAACGGAAGAGCGGGGCCCAGACGGCCTCGTCCCAGAGCAGCTGGTGGCGGGCCTTCGAGCCCGCGATGCCGAGCTGGTCCACCACGACGCCGCCCTCGCCGCGCTCGAACACCACGCCGAAGATCCGCACGGGCCGCGCATCGAAGGTGCGCAGCGACACGCGGTGCTCGGCGTCGGGGACCTCGAAGGTCGCGGTCGCGGCTTCGAGGACGCCCGCTTCGGTCTCGACCCGACGGGCCGTGCCGTCGATCTCGATCTCGAGCGCCCCGCCTCCGGGCTGTCGCAGGTACATGATCTCGATCCGCGTCGCGCGGCTTCCGTCGGTCGCGACCTCGGCCCACGCGGGCTCGGTCGCCTCGAACGCCATCCCGCCGAGCCCATACGCCTCGACGCCCATCCGCTTCAGCGACGGCTCGAGGGACGCCCACCCGTCGGCCTCCGCGACGCGCGCGCCCTGCTGCCAGTACCGACTGATCGGCGGCACGGGGAGCACGAAGCCGTGGCCGCCATCGCCGAACGCGCCCTGCAGGCTCGCGCGCACGACGCCGGTGTAGAGGTCGCTCGCGGTGTGCGAGCCACCGTAGAACACGAGCCGGGCCCGGCCCTGTCCGCGCGCCGCCCGGACCAGCGCACGGTGAAGCCCGTCGAGGGCGTGGCCGGTCGCGTCCTCGAGCACCCCCTCGCGCGTCTCGCCGTCCGTCGCGGGCGCATCGAGCGCGGCGAGCGCCGCGCGGGCCACGTCCGCGGGCGAGCCCGCAGGCGCCGCCGAGACCGCCACCGGGGCCGCCTCGACCCCGCGTCCCCCGCCCTCGCAGCCCGACGCGCCGAGGCCTCCCGCGACCCACACCCAGCACGGCAGCAGGGACGGGATCAGCACGCGCACGGCACGCACCGAACCCACGGCCGGAGCCCGCGGGCGAGCGCGCCCGTTCACGGCCTTCCGTGCCCTCGCTGCCCCTGCCAGCGCAGCCAGTGGTCGGCGAGCACCAGGGCGACCATGGCCTCGGCCACCGGGACGAAGCGTGGAAGCAGACAGGGGTCGTGCCGGCCCTTCGTCCGAAGGGTCACGGCCTGCCCCCGCACGTTCGCGCTCGACTGCGGCCTCGCGAGGGAGCTCGTGGGCTTCACCGCAGCGCGCATCACGATGGGCATCCCGCTGCTGATGCCGCCGAGCATCCCGCCGTGGCGGTTCGTCTCCGTGGCGAGGACCGGCACCTGCCCCGCCGACGGCGCCTGCCGCGCGGGCAGGAACACGTCGTTGTGGGCGCTGCCCCGCATCGTCGCGCAGGCGAACCCGCTCCCCGTCTCCACGCCCATCACCGCGGGGATCGAGAAGAGCGCCTTGCCGAGATCGGCCTTGAGCCGGTCGAACACGGGCTCGCCGAGCCCCGCGGGCACGCCCGTCGCGACGACCTCCGCGACGCCGCCGATCGAGTCGAGATCCCGCCGCACCGCGTCCACCAGCGCCACCATCCGCGCCGCCGCCTCCGGATCCGGGCAGCGCACGAGGTTCGGCGTCCCGTCGGGCAGCCGCTCCACCCTCGATTCGTCGATGGCCGACGGGTCCTCGACGTGCGCGACCACGTCCCCGATCTGCTTGACGTACCCGGTCACGCGACCGCCAAAAGCCTCGGCCAGCACCCGCTTGGCGATGGCGCCGGCCGCGACGCGCGACACCGTCTCCCGGGCGCTCGAGCGCCCGCCGCCCCGTGGGTCCCGCAGACCGTACTTCGCGTCGTACGTGTAGTCGGCGTGGCCCGGCCGGTAGAGCTCCCAGATCTCGTCGTAGTCCTTGCTGCGGGCGTCGGTGTTGCGCACCAGGACCGCGATCGGCGTGCCCGTCGTGCGCCCCTCGAAGACGCCGCTCAAGATCTCCGGCTCGTCCTCCTCCTGCCGCTGCGAGACGAGGCGGCTCTGCCCAGGGCGGCGGCGCTGAAGGTCCGCACGAAGGTCCTCGACCGAGAGCGCGATGCCCGGCGGGCAGCCATCCACGATGACCACGTTCGCAGGGCCGTGGGACTCGCCGGCGGTGGTGACGCGAAACGCTCGACCGATGCTGGAGCCCGACATGGCCGCCGAGCATACCCCGCGGCACCGACGGCGCCCCGACGATCGAGAACGCAGGGCGGTCGACCCAGGGGCCGCGCCGACGGACCAAGCGTCGAACGGGACCTGGGGGACGACGGCGCAGCGGCACGACGCGCGACCGAGGCTCGCGCCCAGCGTGGACCCCGGACGACCCCCGCGGTATGAACCGCGCCCTGACCATGCGGATCGAACGCACCCTCGACGGCCTCGCGGTCGCCGCCATCCAGGACGCCCTCGGCGTCCAAGCCCCGGCGCTGCTCCGGCCCACCACCGACGCCCGCCACGGCGACTACCAGATGAACGGCGTGATGCCGCTCGCCAAGCAGCTCGGCCGTGCCCCGCGCGAGCTCGCCGGGCCGGTCGCCGAGCGGCTCGCCGCCCACCCCGCGATCGCCAAGGCCGAGGTCGCCGGCCCCGGCTTCGTGAACCTGACCCTGGCCGACGCGTGGATCGCCGAGCGCCTCTGCGCCTCGCTCGCCGACCCGCGGGACGGCGTGCCCGAGGCCGACGCCCGCCAGCGCATCGTGGTGGACTACTCGTCCCCCAACATCGCCAAGCAGATGCACGTCGGGCACCTGCGCTCGACCATCCTCGGCCACGCCCTCGTGCAGCTCCTGCGCTTCCAGGGACACGAGGTCATCGGCGACAACCACGTCGGCGACTGGGGCACGCAGTACGGCCTGCTCATCGCGGGGCTGCGCGCCGACGGCGGAGACGACGCACGGGCGGCGGCGCTGACGCTCCCCGAGCTCGAGGGCATCTACAAGCAAGCCTCGGCGCGGGCCGAGCACGACGAGGCCTTCGCGGCCGACGCGCGGCGCGAGCTCGCCAAGCTGCAATCGGGCGACGCCGCGAACCGCGCGCTGTGGGAGCGGTTCGTCGCGGTCACCCGCATCGAGCTCGACAAGGTCTACGCGCGTCTCGGCGTGACCTTCGACTGGTGGAAGGGCGAGAGCTTCTACGACCCGATGCTTCCGGGCGTGGTGGACACCCTGCTCGCGCGCGGGATCGCCCGCGAAGATCAGGGCGCGGTGTGTGTGTTCTTCGGCGAGTGGGACGGCGCGCCCCCCAAGCTCGCCAAGCAGACGACCCCGTTCATCGTCCGCAAGAAGGACGGCGCGTTCCTCTATTCGACGAGCGATCTCGCGACGATCGAGCACCGCGCCTCGCTCGGGATCGACCGCGGCGTGTACGTCGTGGACTCCCGCCAGGCGCAGCACTTCGAGCAGCTCTTCGCCGTCGCAGCGAAGCTCGGTCACCGCATGCAGCTCGAGCACGTCGGGTTCGGCACCGTCCTCGGCAAGGACGGCAAGCCGCTCAAGACGCGCGACGCGAGCGGCAAGGTCCTGACGCTGGCGTCCTTGCTCGACGAGGCCGAAGCCCGCGCGGAGGCGGAGATCCGCCGCGAGGGCCTCGACGTGCCCGAGAGCGAGCTGACCGAGGTCGCGCGCGCCGTGGGGATCGGGGCCGTGAAGTACGCCGATCTCCGGCAGAATCGGCTGAGCGACTACCAGTTCGACTTCGACAAGCTGATCGAGTTCAAGGGCAACGCCGGCCCCTACATGCAGTACGCCGCGGCGCGCGTCGGTTCGATCTTCCGCAAGGGGGAGGTCGACGAGGCCGGCCTCGCGCCGACGGCCCTGACGCTCACCGAGCCCGCCGAGCTCGCGCTCGCACGGCAGCTGCTGCGCTTCGCCGACGTGCTCCACGCGGCGGCGGACACCGCCCAGCCGCACCTGCTCACCGACCACCTCTACGCGGTCGCCCGCGAGTTCTCGTCGTTCTACGAAGCCTGCCCGGTGCTCAAGGCCGAGGGCGACGTGCGGCAGGCGCGGCTCGCGCTGACCGCCCTCGTGGGCCGGCAGCTCCGCCGGGGCCTCTCGCTGCTGGGCATCGACGCCGTCGAGCGAATGTGACCGACGAGCCCCGCACCCCCTACCTGTCCTTCTTCGCCACGTGCGCGGCGGGCACGGAGCTCGCGCTGAAGGACGAGCTCCGCGAGCTGCGCTTCCACAAGGTGCGGGCCGATCGGGGCGGCGTCCGCTTCGAGGGGCACCTGCCCGAGGGGTTCCGGGCCTGCCTGAGCAGCCGCATCGCGATGCGGATCCTGCTGCCGGTCGGGACCTTCTCGGCCCCCGACGGCGAGGCCCTCTACGACGGCGTTCGCGCCCTGCCCTGGGAGCGATGGCTCTCGCCGCGCCACACGCTCGCGGTCAGCAGCGTCACCAAGGGCAGCGCGCTGACCCACACGCAGTTCATCGCGCAGAAGACGAAGGACGCGATCGTCGACCGCCTGCGCGACCTCGAGGGCGCACGCCCCGACGTGGCGCGCCACGACCCCGACGTGTCGGTCTTCGTGCACCTCGCGAAGGACCACGCCTCCGTGCACCTCGACCTCGCGGGCGAGCCGCTGCATCGGCGCGGCTGGCGCACCGACATCCACGAGGCCCCGCTGAAGGAGACCCTCGCCGCCGCGATGGTGCGCCTCTCGGGCTGGGACCGCGTCCGGCCCCTCGTCGATCCGATGTGCGGGTCGGGCACCATCGCCATCGAGGCCGACCTCTGGGCCCGCGGCGTGGCCCCCGGCCTCGCCCGCGAGCGCTTCGGCTTCGAGCGCTGGGCGAGCCACGGCGCGACCGAGCGCGCCGCCCTCGAGGCCCTCAAGGAGCGCCTCCGGGCCGAGGAGCGGTCCGATGGACCCGACGTGCTCGGCTGCGATCTCGACCGCAACGTGGTCGCCACGGCCACCGCGAACGCACGGCGGGCCGCGTCCCGGGCGCGCTTCCGCACGGCCGCCCTCCGCACGCTCGACTGGCCCACGGGCCTCGTGATCTCGAACCCCCCGTACGGTGTCCGCATCGCGCAGGGGTCCTACTTCGACGAGCTCGCCGAGGCCGCGCCCCGGCTGGGCGACAGCGACCTCGCGCTGCTGCTCGAGTCCCCGCCGCCGCCGGGGCTGCTCGCGGCGCCCGAGCGGCTCCATCCGCTGTGGAACGGGCCCCTCGAGTGCCGCCTGGCCTGCTGGGACGCCCCCTTTCAGAAGCCACGGCCTGCGGCTGGCCGCGGGCGACCCCCCCGGAGGAGCGAATGATGACGACGGGTTATTGGTGTGTGCTCGTGGCGGGCCTTCTGCCCTACGCCTCGACGATGATCGCCAAGGCGGGCGCGCCCTACGACAACCGCGCGCCACGCGACTGGCTCGCCCGGCAGGAAGGTTGGAGGAAGCGCGCGAACGCATCCCAACAGAACGGCTTCGAGGCGTTCCCGTTCTTCGCGGCCGGCGTCGTCGTCGCCCACCTCACGCACGCCCCCCAGGACCGGATCGACCTCCTGGCGCTCGGATTCGTGGCCGCCCGCGTGGCCTACCTCGGCTGCTACCTCGCGGACCTCGCGGCCCTGCGCAGCGTCGTGTGGATGACAGGCCTCGGATGCGCGGCCGCCCTGTTCCTGCAGGGGTCCTGAGCCTCGCGCCGCGGCGTGCCCGGCCCGACGGAGGCCACGGACTTCGGGTCCCCCGGAGCGCGGCGCGCACGTTACGCTCCGGGCCGGCGATGACGCGCGACACACCTCCGGACCCGACCCACAGCGAACGGTTCGCCGGACGCTTTCTCGTCGGAGCGCGGCTCGCGCGCGGCGCCACGGCCACGGTGTTCGACGCGCTCGACGCGGAGACCGGCGAGCCCGTGGCGCTCAAGGTCTTCGACGTCCCGGACGACGACGACGCGGACGACGCCCGCGGCCTCTGGACCCGCGAGCGGGACGTGCTCGGTGCGCTGCGCCACCCGCACGTCGTCCGGCTCGTCTCCGCCGGCGCCGGCGCGGACGGCCGGCTCTACCTCGCGCTCGAGCGCGTGCGCGGACCCACGCTCAAGGCGCTCCTCGCCCGGGGCGAGGTCCTTGCCCCCCCGCGGGCCGTCGAGGTCGCCTCGCAGCTGACCTCGGCCCTCGGCGCCCTTCACGCGCTCGGGTTCGTGCACCGCGACGTGGGGCCGGCGAACGTGATGCTCTCGTCCGACCGGGACGACGCGGAGGTCCGCCTGATCGATCTCGGACTCGCCCAGCCCTTGCGCGCCTTCGACGACGCGCCCGAAAGCCCCCCGGGCCTCGTGCACGGCGGCCACCGGACCATGTCGCCGGAGCAGGCCCTCGGCGCGTCGCTCGACGGGCGCGCGGACCTCTACAGCGTCGGCGCCTTGCTCTTCGAGCTCCTCACGGGCGCGCCGCCCTTCCCGCGACCGAGCGCCCGCGAGACGCTGCATGCGCACGTGCACGAGGCGCCGCCAGCGCTCCGCTCGCCCGATCCGGACGCCCCGACGCCGCCCGCGCTCTGCGCGCTCGTCGCGCGGCTCCTCGAGAAGGACCGCACCCGACGCTTCGATGATGCGGAGGCGCTCACGGCGGCGCTGCGCGCGTGCTCGACCCCGGCGAAGAGCCACCACGAACGACCCGCCCTTCGAGGACCCAGGAGCGCTCCATGAGTCAGTCCGGCTTGCTCACCCAGCGGCGCTTCGCGCCGTTCTTCTGGACCCAGTTCCTCGGCGCGTTCAACGACAACGTGTTCAAGAACGCGCTCGTCCTGCTCTTCACCGTGCAGCCGCCCGCGGACCTCGCGCTCGGCCGCGACGCGCTGGTGAACGCCGCGAGCGGGCTCTTCATCCTCCCGTTCTTCCTGTTCTCCGCCACGGCCGGGCAGCTCGCCGATCGCATGGAGAAGGCCCGCCTCGTCCGCGCCGTGAAGCTCTTCGAGATCGCGATCATGGCCGTCGCCGCCCTCGCCTTCCATCTGCACAGCGCGACCCTGCTGCTCGCGATGCTCTTCGCGATGGGGCTGCACTCGACGCTCTTCGGCCCCGTCAAGTTCGCCATTCTTCCGGCGATCCTCCGCGATGACGAGCTGGTCGGCGGCAACGGCCTGGTGGAGATGGGGACCTACGTGGCCATCCTCACCGGCACCATCCTCGGAGGCGTGCTGGTGTCGCAGGCCGGCTGGGGCGTGGACGCCGTCAGCGCCACGGTCGTGCTGGTCGCGGTCGCGGGGTACCTCACGAGCCGTGGTGTGCCCGAGGTCCCCTCGCGCGCGCCCGAGCTCCGGGTCGACCCCAACGTGTTCGCGCAGACCTGGCGCGTCGTCGGCTTCGCGCGGGAGGTGCGCGCCGTCTGGCTCTCGGTGCTCGGGCTCTCGTGGTTCTGGTTCGTCGGGGCGCTCTTCCTCGCCCAGCTCCCCGGCCTCGTCGAGGACACGCTGCACGGCACGCCCGAGGTCGTCACCCTCCTGCTGATCGTGTTCTCGCTCGGCGTGGGCACGGGCTCGCTGCTCTGCGAGGGCCTGAGCCGCGGCAAGGTCGAGCTCGGGCTCGTGCCCTTCGGCTCGATCGGCCTGAGCGTGTTCGCCTTCGACCTGTTCCTGTCCACGGAGTGGCACGTGCCCAGCGCGGACGCCGTCGGTCCGCTCGCGGTCCTCGCCGACCCGCGCTGCTGGCGGATCCTGCTGGACCTCGGGCTCATCGGCGTGTTCGGCGGGCTCTACAGCGTTCCGCTCGCGGCGATCATCCAGCACCGCAGCGACCCCGCGCGCCGCTCGCGCATCATCGCCGGCAACAACATCGTCAACGCCATCTTCATGGTCCTCGCGTCGGGCGTCGCGGTGGTGGCGCTCGGTCCGCTCCACCGGAGCATCCCCGAACTCTTCCTCGCCGCGGCCGTGATGAACGCCGTCGTCGCGACGTACATCTACACGCTGCTGCCCGAGTTCCTGATCCGCTTCGTGGCGTGGCTGATGATGCAGGCGATGTACCGGCTGCGGGTCGTGGGCATCGACACCGTTCCCGCCGAGGGTCCTGCGGTGCTCGTGTGCAACCACGTCAGCTACGTCGATGCGCTCATCCTCGGCACGGCCTGCCATCGTCCCGTGCGCTTCGTGATGTGGTGGCGGATCTTCGAGAACCCATGGCTGCGGTGGATGTTCACCACGCTGCGCGCCATCCCGATCGCGGGACGCCACGAGCGCCCCGACATCCACGAACGGGCGTTCGCCGAGATCGAGACCGCGCTCGGCCAGGGGGAGCTGGTGTGCATCTTCCCCGAGGGCGCCCTGACCTACACCGGCGAGATCACCGCGTTCCGGCCCGGCATCGAGCGCATCCTCGCCGCCTGCCCGGTGCCGGTGGTGCCGATGGCCCTGCGCGGGCTCTGGGGCAGCTGGTTCAGCCGCCGCGGAGGCAAGGCGATGGCGAAGGTGCCGCGAAGGTTCCGGTCGCGGGTCGAGCTCGTCGTGGGCGAGGTCGTGCCGGCGGCCACAGCGAGCGCCGCGCACCTCGAGGCCCGGGTCCGGACCCTCCGCGGCGAAGAGCGCTGACTTCGTCGCGAACGGGGTGCCGGTCTCGGCTTCCCCTCGGGGGCCACCTTCGGGTATCTCTGCGGGCCCCATGGCCCACCAGAAGCCCTTCGATCCGGTCGTCGCCCTCTCGGAACTCGATCGTCGCGCGCTCGCAGGCGGTGGCGCGGCCCGCGTGGCCAAGCAACACGAGAGCGGCAAGCTCACGGCGCGTGAGCGGATCGAGCTCCTGCTCGATCCCGGCTCGTTCGTGGAGATGGACCGACTCGTCACGCACCGCTGCCACGACTTCGGGATGGACGCGCAGAAGATCCCCGGCGACGGCGTGATCACCGGGCACGGCGCCATCGACGGTCGCAAGGTCTTCGTGTTCGCGCAGGACTTCACCGTCTTCGGCGGTTCCCTGTCGGGCGCCTACGCCGCGAAGATCACGAAGGTCATGAACCTGGCCATGCGCGTCGGCGCCCCGGTCATCGGGCTCAACGACTCGGGGGGCGCGCGGATCCAGGAAGGCGTCGAGTCGCTCGCCGGCTACGCGGACATCTTCCAGGCCAACGTGCTCGCGAGCGGGGTCGTGCCCCAGATCAGCGCGATCATGGGGCCCTGCGCCGGCGGCGCGGTGTACTCGCCCGCGCTCACCGACTTCATCTTCATGGTCGAGAAGACCTCGTACATGTTCATCACCGGGCCCGACGTCATCAAGACCGTGACCCACGAGGAGGTCACCAAGGAAGACCTCGGCGGCGCCCGCACCCACAACGAGCGCAGCGGCGTGGCCCACTTCGCGGCCCACGACGACGCGGCATGCCTCGCGATGGTGCGCGAGCTGCTCGCGTACCTGCCGCTCAACAACCACGAGGACCCGCCCCATCGCCCCTCGACCGATCCAGTCGATCGCGAGGACCCCGCGCTCGACACGCTGGTGCCCACCGACTCGAACAAGCCCTACGACATCACGGGCGTCATCACGCGGGTGGTCGACGAGGACTCGTTCTTCGAAGTGCAATCGGCGTTCGCGGGCAACATCGTCGTCGGCTTCGCGCGGATGGGCGGCCACCCGGTCGGCATCGTGGCCAACCAGCCGCAGGTGCTCGCCGGGTGCCTGGACATCGACGCGAGCGTGAAGGCCGCGCGCTTCGTCCGCTTCTGCGATGCCTTCAACGTTCCGATCGTCACCTTCGTCGACGTCCCCGGGTTCCTGCCCGGCACGGCGCAGGAATACGGCGGCATCATCAAGCACGGCGCCAAGCTGCTCTACGCGTACGCCGAGGCCACCGTGCCGAAGGTCACCGTCATCACGCGCAAGGCCTACGGGGGCGCGTACGACGTGATGGCGTCCAAGCACCTCCGCGGCGACATGAACTTCGCGTGGCCCACCGCCGAGATCGCCGTGATGGGTCCCGACGGCGCGGTGAACATCGTCTACCGTCGCGAAATCGATCGGGCCGACGACCCGGTCGCTGCGAAGGCGGCGTTCGTGGACGAGTACCGCCGGACCTTCGCGAACCCCTTCAAGGCCGCAGAGCTCGGGTTCATCGACGAGGTGATCACGCCCCGCCAGACCCGCGCCCGCATCGCGCGCGCGCTGTGGCTGCTGCGCGACAAGCGCCTCCAGAACCCAGCCAAGAAGCACGACAACCTGCCCCTCTGAGACCGCGGCTCAGCGCTTCGCTCGACGCGGCTCAGCGCATCGCGTCCAGCGCGAACCCGACACTCCGTCCGAGCAATCCGGAGGTCGGATCGACAGGGTCCGGCAACCCGCCGAACCACCCGCCGAGGCGCAGCACGTAGAGGCCGAGCAGGGCCATCCCGAGGCCCATCCACACCCCCCGTGGCACGAGCTTGCCCGGATCCCATCGCGGCACCGACGCGACGCCGGCCGCGCCGAGCACCGCGGCCGTCACCCACCAGGCGACGAGCGGGCTGATCACGACCGCGAGCGGGTGGAACCGCCACATCCCCGCGAAGTCGAGGTGCATCAGGCACTCCGTCGCCCGCGTCATGCCGCAGCCGGGACACGGGATCCCGAAGAACGCCTTCGTCGGGCAGAGCGGCACGCCGAGCGCGTGGACCCCGTACGCCGCCGCGAGCGGCGAAGCGGCCAGCGCGAGCCGTCGCCACGAGAAGCCCGCATCCGACGAGGCCTGCGCGTGGGACGGCGCGTGGGTCGACGCGGCCTGCACGGGCACCGACGAAACACGAACGCCCGACCCGCCGGAAGGCAGGACGGGCGTCTCGGGCGCGGGGTCAGGCGCGCTCACGGCCGGCTCAGAAGGTCGCGGGCGCGCCGCCGCCTTGCCACACCTTGTTCAGTTCCTCTTGCATCTTCATGTACCCGAGCGAGCAGAGGAACATCCATAGCAGGAAGGTCAGGCCCTGATCCTGGGGGTTCGGCAGGCCGGCGCGCGCCTGGGCCTCCTGGATGTACTTGCCGTACTTGATCGGCAGGTAGAGCGAGTAGAACGGGCAGATCAACGTGATGACGATCTCCATCATCGGGTTGATCTCCTCCTTGCCGAGGTAGTTCTTCAGCTCCGTCGCGATCGTGTACCAGAGGTACAGCGGATAGAGTCCGCATGTCACCAGGGCCAGGATCCACACGGTGGTGGGGTTGCGGACTTCACCCTTCATCGACGCTCCTCCTTCGAGCTCGTTCGGCCCACGGGGGCCTCGAGCGGCGCGAACGGTAACAGCCTCACGGTATCCGGATCAATCGGCGCGGGGCGGATATACGCCATGCGCCTCGCCCCGCCCCCGGTCATTCGGGCGTCGCGATCTCCGGCGGTCCCCGCCGCTCGACCCAGGTGGTGAAGAAGCGGGTCATCTGCGCCTGCGCCGCGTCGACGGGGTTCTCCACGGCGGTCGCGGTCGCCGGCACGAAGGGCGGCAGCGGGGGGTGCGCCCAGACCTGCTGGTCCTGCCGCGTCAGCAGCATCCCGTGCGTCGCCGGGGACCACACCTGCAGGCCGCG
>CAIKNO010000632.1 GCA_903828805.1 uncultured Sandaracinus sp.
GACATCGCCCGCGTCGGGACCGGGCGCGCCGGCGTCGGCGAGCAGGTCCCCCGCGTCGGTGAAAGCGTCACCGCCGTCCGGCGTCGTGTCACCGCCGTCGGGCGTCGTGTCACCGCCATCGGGCGTCGTGTCACCGCCATCGGCGGGGGACGTCGAGGCATCGAGATCGCCCGCGTCCGCCGCGGCGTCGCTCGGGGCGGGGCCGCCGTCGGAGACCACCTCGCCGGTCTCGGTGCAGGCCGGGATTCCCGCGAGGCCGGTCAGGAGCGCCAGGGCGCGGGCGAAGCGGAGATAGTGCGGTGCGCGTTCCATCGGAGATCCTTCGTGAGAACGACCGGAGCGTACCTCATGCCCTCCGCCCGGCGCAAAGCCGGCAGAAACAGCGACGGGGGACCTGCGTTCGCAGACCCCCCGTCGTCCTCGGTCGAGCTTCGGGGCGGGACCGCGGCCCCGCCTCGGAGCGTTCGGACTCAGCGCAGCTCGAGGCTGAGCGTCACTGCCGAGGAGCCCTGGAGCATCATCTGCGGACCCGTCGGAAGCCGCTGGAACCGCCGCGCCGTCCGCTGAAGCGTGACGGTGGCACCCGACACCGGACCGATGCTCGACACGTCGAGGTCGAACGAGCCGTCGTCGACGAGCGTGCCGCGCAGCAGCTGGGTCCCGGACGCGAGGTCCGGGAGCACGACGATGTTGATCTCCGTGTCCGAGCCCGCCGGGGGAGGCGCCCAGCGGAGCGGGATGCTCGAAGCGCGCGCGAACGAGCGGGCCGTGTCGGCGGCCGGCGACGTGACCGTCAGGTCGGCCGGCATCACCAGCGCGGCGCTCCGCGTGATCGCCGGCATCGCGCCCGCGGCGCCGGGGATGGTGACGTCGAGCGCGCTCGGACCCGCCGCCAACCCGGCCGCATCGGCGGCGCGGTAGGCGTCGAGGCGGACAGCGCCGCCCGGCCCGCGGCCGTAGTAGCGGAAGAGCGGCAGCGCGGCGGCGCCGCTGCCGACGGTGATCGGGTTGCCGACGTCCATCCGGACGAACTCACCCCCGCCGGAACCGCTGCTCATCAGCGGGCCGCCCACGAGCGTGTCCGTGGGGCCGTCGCAGGTGACGAAGCGGGGCACCGGCGCGCGGCCGATGTCCCAGAAGTAGCTGAGGGCGGAGGGCGTCGAGATGACCGCGTCGGCGCGCCCGGTCCAGGTTCGCGACACGGCACGAGAGACCTCGATGGTCCCCGTCACGTAGCGCATCTCCTCGAAGGTGATCGGCGGCGCTGCGATCTCGCCGCCATCGCCCACCGGGATCGCGGGCGTCTCGGCGGTGAGCACCACCGCCCCGAGGTTGACGGTCGAACGGATGATCGCTTCGACGCGAACGGCCCCGCAGATCCGGTACTGGCCGTCGACGTCGGTCCGCGCCGTGGTGCGCGACGTGGTCGAGGTCGTGAGCCGCACCTCGGCGCCCGGGATGCCGTAGCCGGAGCAGTCGACGACCCGTCCGGTCACGCAGACCGGCACGACGGGCCGGTCGCAGTTGTACACGCCCGGCTGCGTCGCCTGGCCCACGAACACCACGACTCCGTCCCGCTCTTCCGCGACGGCGGTTCCGTCGAGGATCCACACGCCGGTCTCGGGATCGAAGCGCCAAAGCGGGATCTCGTCACCGGGCATCACGGCAGGCTCGCCGGGCGGCGTGGTGGCGGGAATGATCACCTCCGCCGGCGGGGAGCCGTCGGCCATGTCGAGCGGCATGCCGGCGGGGTCGGTCACGCTGACGTCGACCATCCCGTAGCTGACGATGGGGGAGTCGGGCATCGAGCCGCCCATGGGGTCGCTGCCGACGAAGTCGCCGGGCGCGCCTTCGAGGTCGCCGGTGGTGGGGTCGATCGGCGTGACGGCCACCTCGACCGCGCCGGTCACAGGGACGCCAGCGCCGTCCCGGAGCGAGCCGGGAGGGATCGTGAAGCTCGCGCCCTCGGACTCCGCGACGCCGCCCGCCGTGGCATCGACCATGTCGGGGGCGGAGCCGGTCATCAGCGAGACGTTGATGTACACGCGCTCCCACGCCGCGACCGTCGTGCGGCGGTGCACCGAGAGGTAGCCCTCGTGAGAGAAGTGCACGACGTAGGCGCCGGGCGCGACGTCGAGCTCGTAGTTGCCGGCGGCGTCCGTGAGAACCTCCGCGCCCGCGGGCGTCAGCGACACGCGCGTGTCCGCGAGGGCCACACCGGCGAGATCGGTCACGTGGCCGATGATGCGGCCGCGACCGGGTCCGGTGAGCGTGCCGCTCGGCGTCATGTCGAAGCCGACGCCCCCGTCGGGGCCGGATGCGCCTCCGTCGAACGTCGACGTGCAGATGCCCGAGACGCACTCTTCTCCGAAGCGGCAATCGGTGATCGAGTCGCAGGGACGGCCGCCACCGCCGCCGCCATCGCCGCCGCCGCCGGTGCCGCCGTCGAGGCTGGCCCCGTCGGCCGTGCCGTCGCCGTCGGTGTCCTGCAGTCGGGGGTCGGTCTCCGTGCCGCTGAACACGCCGTCGAGGCCCGTGTCCTCCGCGAGGTCAGAGAGGCCGTCGCCGTCGGAGTCGGCGGACGTCGGATCGAGGCCACGACACCGCTCGCCCGAGAGGCAGTCCGGATCGGCGGTGCACGCCGGAGGAGGCCGTCGCTGGTCGGAGCCCACCGCCGCGATGCATGCCCGCGGATAGGCGGCCTCGGCGCCGTCGGAGATCCCGTCCATGTCCGAGTCACCCTCGAAGGGGTTCGTCCCGAGGCTGCACTCGACCGCGTTGTCGAGACCGTCACCGTCGCTGTCGGCGCCGGCCGCGCAGCGCGCGGGGTCCTGGCCGCCGCCGCACGCGACGAGGGACCACGCGAGGAGTGGGAGGAGGAACGGAGCGAAGCGGGATGCTCTCATGCTCGGGAGGCTAGGGCGGCTCGGGGACGCAGCGCAAGGGGGGCGGCGGCCGTGCGCGTGATGCGCTTGCCTGTCGAGGGTGTGGTTGTCGAGGGCGGTCATCGGAGC